>JARFPR010000183.1 GCA_029288195.1 Gammaproteobacteria bacterium
GATTTTTCGGCGATCAACTGCCCTAACGCAACGATGATCAATGGCGTTCCGGCGACGATGGTGGCGAACAGAATCGAACTTATGATTGAACCATCCATCAGGCCGTGGCCTCCTTCCAGCGTATGCGGTAGTTGATAAACACGTCCGAGCCCAGCAGGAACATCAGCAACATGCCCTGGAACACGTTGGAGATCGATGACGGCAACGCCAGGTATTGCTGTGCCTGTTCGCCGCCGAGGTAAAGCAAGGCCATTAGCAGGCTTGCAAAAAATATTCCGACCGGGTTCAGGCGCGCGACGAAGGCGACGATAATTGCGGCAAAGCCGTAGTTATTGGAGACGTGCTCGGTAAGCTGCCCCATCGGGCCCGCGACTTCGGACATACCGGCAAGGCCCGCCATGCCGCCACCGCTCAACAACCCGATCCAGATCATTTTTTTGGCCGAAAAACCGGCATAGCGTGCCGCATCTTTGGCATAGCCCGCGACCTGCATCTGGAAGCCGACAAAACTGCGATACATGAATATATACCCGACCAGCAATGCACCTATTGCCATTACGAAGGCAAAATTGAGTCGGTTTTCTTCACTTAACAAGGGGAGCAATGCCGGATCTTCGAACATCCGCGACTGCGGGAAATTGAAACCGTCCGGATCCATCATCGGACCATGCACCAGCCACGACACCAGTAGCTGAGCCACGTATACCAACATCAATGACACCAGGATTTCGTTGGTATTAAACCGGGTTTTAAGGAAAGCCGGGATTGTCGCCCACAACATTCCACCGATAGCGCCGGCGATCACCATCAGAATCAGGATATGTACTCCTTCCGAATCATAGAAGTACAACGCGACCGCACTGGCCGCAACCCCGCCGACGATTAACTGCCCCTCGGCACCGATGTTCCAGACATTGGCACGAAATCCGACTGCAAGTCCGACCGCGATCAACATCAGCGGGGTTGCCTTTAGCAGGAGCTCCGATATGCCGTACAAATCGCTGATGGGATTGATGAAGAAAACTTTGAAACCCTCGAGCGGGTTCTTACCGAGGAAAGCAAATAGCAGCAGGCCACCAATCAGCATCAGCACGATTGCAATTAACGGTGAGGCATACGACATCACTTGCGAAGCTTCTGGACGCCGTTCGAGCCTAATCATGGGCAGCGACCTCCACCGGTGCCGCCTGATCCCACATGCCGCTCATCCAGACCCCGATTTCATCGATGCTGGTGTCCGCGAGTTTCTTGGCTGGCGAGATACGGCCATCGGCAATGACCGCGATACGATCGGAAATTTCAAACAGTTCCTCGAGTTCTTCCGAGATCACCAGGATCGCGGTGCCCTCGTTACGCAAATCGATCAACTCCTGGCGGATAAACGCGGCGGCACCGACATCAACGCCCCAGGTGGGTTGTGCGACCACCAGCAATTTTGGGATCAACAGAATTTCACGACCCATGATGAATTTCTGCAGGTTACCACCCGACAGCGAGTTCGCGGCATGTTCGGCGCCACCGCATTTGACGTTGAAGTTCTCGATACATTTGCTCGCAAATGCGGAGATCTTGTCGAACTGGATCATGCCGCGCTTGAGCATTCCGGCGCGATGCGCGGTTAGCAACGCGTTTTCGGTCAGCGACATCCGCGGCACCGCGCCGCGCCCGAGGCGCTCTTCGGGCACGAAGCCCATACCATTGCTACGGCGCTGATCGGGGGAATCCCGACCCGACGGCGTGCCGCTGATCAAGATTGCCTGCGCGTCGCCAACCGGAATCTCTCCCGAAAGCGCGTATAACAGTTCCTGCTGTCCGTTACCCGATACCCCGGCGATACCCAGGATTTCGCCGGAACGCACTTCGAGTTCGATATCCTGTAAATCGGTGCCGAAGGGATCATCCGACGCCTTCGAGAGTCGTTTAAGCTGCAGGCGGACTTCACCCAGCTCGCTGGGCACACTGTGCTCGGGTACCGGAAGTTCCTTGCCAATCATCAGGCTCGCCATCGATTTGGGCGTTTCCTCGGACGGAATGCAATCGCCGGTCACCTTGCCATCGCGTAACACCGTGGCGACATGGCAAAGCTCCTGGATTTCATCGAGCTTATGACTGATATAGAGAATACTGCAGCCCTCGTCGGCGAGTTGGCGCAGGGTATCGAACAATTTGCGTACCGCCTGCGGGGTTAGCACCGAGGTCGGCTCGTCCATGATCAACAATTTCGGATTTTGCAGCAGGCAACGAATGATCTCGACCCGTTGGCGCTCGCCTACCGAAAGTGCGTGCACCAGGCGTCCCGGGTCGACCGGCAGCCCGTAGCGGTTGGAAACCTCGGTGATTTGTTCGGCGAGTTGTTTGAGGTCGGGATTGCCAGGTAATGCCAGGGCAACATTTTCGACCACGTTTAATGTTTCGAACAACGAGAAATGCTGGAACACCATGCCGATGCCGAGGCTCCTGGCATGTGCAGGATTTTCAACCTGTACCACCCCGCCCTCCCATTTCATTTCGCCGGCATCGGGTTTGGCGACGCCGTAAATCATTTTCATCAGTGTTGATTTGCCCGCACCATTTTCGCCCAGCACCGCATGAATTTCGCCACGCTTTACCGACAGGGACACGTCTTCATTGGCAATTACCGAGGGGTAGATCTTGGTAATGCCATGAAGCTCGAGCCTTGGCGTCTGGTCGCCATCCGAATCGGATGTCATGCTCTCCCCCCCACTTTGCAAGTTTCTTTATTATTGGTTTGCTTATCGTTATGTGCTCGATCGTATACCTGCAGGATTTCGGCAGCAACCGAAATCGCGATCTGGGCCGGTTGCTTGCTGCCAATACCGCCAACACCAATCGGACAGGTCATGCGTTCGAGTTTTTCAACCGCGACGCCACGACGCTGCAGTCGGGTTTCAAAGTTGCGGCGTTTTGAGCGCGAACCGATCAATCCAAAGTAGGTAAAATCATCCCGCTTGAGGATCTGCTCGCACAGCCGTTGATCGAGCCCGTGATCATGCGTCAATACCAGGAAATAACACCCGGCCGGGGCGGCATCGATTTCTGCTTCCGGCGTGTCGGTACAGGTCGTCGTTACTCCTGGCGGCGGTTGTTGCGGCAGCATATCGTCACGGGTATCGATCCAGTTGATTGTCACCGGTAAATCCCGCAGTGCACGCACTACCGCCTGGCCGACGTGTCCCGCACCAAACAGGTAGAGCTCTATGTGATCAGCCTCGCCAGCGATGCTGTCCCAGTCACTATCGTCTGTGAGTTTCTCGAACATCAGGTTCACCAGGCCGCCACAACACTGGCCCAGACCGGCGCCGAGCGGAAACCGCTGAACGCCATCATCAGCTCCCAGTTCGAGCTGGTTACGCGCGATTTGACAGGCCTGGTACTCGAGATTTCCGCCACCGATCGTGCCAAGCAGCTGCGTGGCGGTAACAATCATTTTTGCGCCCGCTTCACGCGGTGTCGATCCAACAATAGAATCGACACTTACCAGCACTGCCGGAGTTTTGCTGCGGCGCAGTTCGGCCACAGTGTCCTGCCAAAGCGTCATTTTGCCTCCGCGCGAACCGCGTCGATCGCATCGAGAATCGCTTCCGGGGTTGCCGGCGCGCGCAGCGGCGGATTGATGCGGTTATCGGCAATGCTCGCAATGGCGCCTCGAATCGCGAAAAATACCGAGAATGGCAGCAACAGGGGCGGCTCACCGACCGCCTTGGAGCGTAAAATCGTATCTTCGACGTTTTGATTGCGATATAGCCGCGTGGTGAATTTCCGCGGACAATCGGTAACGGTGGGAATCTTGTAAGTGGATGGCGCATGCGTCGTCAGCCTGCCCTGTTCGTTCCAGCAAAGTTCCTCGCTGGTCAGCCAACCCATGCCCTGGATGTAAGCACCTTCAATCTGGCCGATATCGATTGCCGGGTTTATCGAGTTACCGGCGTCGTGCAGGATATCAGCCTGCAGCAGCTTCCATTCACCGGTCAGCGTATCGACCACCACTTCCGAAACCGCGGCACCGTAAGCAAAATAGTAAAATGGGCTGCCCTGCATCGCATCACGATCCCAGTTGAGTCCGGGCGTTTTATAAAAACCGTCGGACCATAGCTGAACCCGGCTCTCATAAGCCTGTACCACCAGCTCCTGGAAGGGAATCTGCCCGGTGCCCCAGCTAACCATGTTTTCGGCAAACTCGACATCGGCGACGTTGACACCATGTTGTTCGGCCACCAGACCGGCCAGGCGATTGCGAATATGACGTGCGGCATCCTGCGCCGCCTTGCCATTAAGATCGCTACCAGTCGAGGCCGCGGTCGCCGAAGTATTGGCCACCTTGCTGGTGTCGTTGGCGGTGGCACGCACGCGCGCGATATCGATCCCCAGTTCTAGTGCAACCACCTGTGACACCTTGGTATGCAGGCCCTGCCCCATTTCGGTACCGCCATGATTAACCAGTACGGTGCCGTCGGTATAGATATGAACCAGTGCCCCGGCCTGGTTAAAGTGAACCACGTTAAACGAAATGCCGAATTTAACCGGTGTTATCGCAAGACCTTTCCGCAACACCGGGCTGGTGCGGTTATAAGCGGCCACCGCTTCACGGCGCGCGTAATAGTCACTGCTAGTCTCGAGTTCGGCCACCAGTTCGTGAATAACGTTGTCCCTGACGGTTTGTCCGTAGGGTGTTGTGTTGCGTTCATCCTGGCCATAGAAATTGACTTTACGCACTTGCTGCGGGTCCTTGCCCAGCTCGCGTGCGATATTATCGATGATGTATTCAATCGCGATCGCACCCTGGGGGCCACCAAAACCGCGAAACGCGGTATTCGATTGGGTGTTGGTCTTGACGCTGTAAGCATCGATGGCAACGTCACCGAGGTAATAGGCATTGTCAAAATGACAAACCGCACGGGTTACCACCGGCCCGGTCAGGTCGGCCGAAAACCCGGCCTGTGCCGCCATGTCGATCTTGGCTCCCTGGATTAGTCCGGTTTCGTCATACCCGACTTTGTAATCAAATTCGAATCCATGACGTTTGCCGGTAATCATCATATCGTCATCGCGATCGAGGCGCAGTTTTACCGGGCAGCGCAGGCGATACGCGGCAACCGCGGTGATGCAGGCGAAGATCGCCGACTGCGATTCCTTGCCGCCAAAACCACCACCCATGCGTCGCATTTCGACGAGCACCTGGTTGAAATCGATATCGAGCGCATGCGCAACCACCTGCTGCATTTCAGTCGGATGTTGCGTTGAACACCATAAATGGAAACAACCGTCTTCTTTCGGAGCGACGTAGGAAATCTGTCCTTCGAGATAAAACTGTTCCTGTCCGCCAATCGAAATTTGGCCCTGCATTTTGCGTGCTGCAGACTTCAGGGCCTGTTCGGCATCGCCGCGGCGTAATTGCATCGGCGGTAAAACCCAGGATTGCTGGCATTTGCCAGTGGCAACATCCAGCACTGCAGGCAGTGGCTCGTATTCGATGCTGGCCAGAGCGACCGCCTTGCGTGCTGCGGTATACGAGGTTGCAACCGCGGCAAAAATCGGTTGCCCGACAAACTGCACCAGGCCATCGGCGAGAATCGGGTCATCGTGAACAATGGGGCCACAGTCATTGTGCCCGGGAATATCCGCGGCAGTGATAACCCCTACCACTCCGGGAGCGGCGCGCACTGCATCGAGGTCGATGGATTTGATCCTGGCGTGTGCCTGCGAGCTCAGACCCAGTGCGATATGACAGGTACCGGCAAGTTCTGGAATATCATCGACATAGGTTGCTTCACCGGCAACGTGTAATGCGGCCGATTCGTGCGGCACGGAGGTACCCGCTGCGGTTTCCCTGGCCTGTTGTTTAACCCGGTCTTCCATCAACCTGGCACCGCGAAGACGTTAATCGCTTCCGAATCGAGCGGCTGTTGCGACCTGGTTTCAAGGTAAAAACGGTACAACAAATTGGCCGTGGCCCGACCTCGATAGTCCGCGCTCGCGCGCATATCGGACATTGGCGTAAAATCCTCGGTCAGCTTGCCCATCGCTGCAGTTACCGACGATTCATCCCATTTCCCGCCCGTAAGCAGTTTCTCAGTTAATAACGCACGTTTCGGGATTGCTGCCATGCCTCCTAGCGCAATACGAATTTCGCTGACGGTATCGCCATCGAGTCGCAGCGCGAACGCCGCGCAGACTGCCGATATATCCTGGTCAAAACGCTTGCTGAGCTTGTAACAGCGCAACTCGAGATGCTCGTCCCGCGCGGGAATCTCGATTGCCTCGATAAATTCGCCGGGTTGCATCACGTTTTTCATGTAATCGAGATACAGGTCTTCAAGCGCCATTTCACGTACGTCGTCGCCGTGACGCAGCCTGACCCAGGTTTTAATAGCAATCAGCACCGGCATCGAGTCACCGATCGGCGACCCGTTGGCAATATTGCCGACCAGGGTACCGGC
This sequence comes from Gammaproteobacteria bacterium, assembly GCA_029288195.1. Taxonomy (GTDB): domain Bacteria; phylum Pseudomonadota; class Gammaproteobacteria. The sequence continues at coordinate 6,459 of JARFPR010000183.1, forward strand.
ATTGCGCACCGGCACCGATGCGAAACGACGGAACATT
>JARFPR010000194.1 GCA_029288195.1 Gammaproteobacteria bacterium
GTCTCGAGACCCTTCAGGGCAACCCAGGCGTTGAACGGGCTCATACTGGGCCCAGTACTGCGAATTACGCCAAATAGTTCTTCATCAACCAGCGGGTTGGGACCCACAATCGCGCCCCCGACAATACGGCCCTGACCATCCAGGTACTTGGTCGCTGAATGCACGATGATATCGGCACCCAGTTCAAGTGGGCGTTGCAGTGCGGGAGTACAAAAACAATTATCAACCACCAACAGGCAGTTATTTTCATGCGCCAGATCTGCCAGCAGCCTGATATCGGCAATTTCAGAAAGTGGATTCGATGGCGTCTCCAGGAACAACAGACGCGTATTAGCACGAATCGATTGCTTCCAGTCATCCGGATCCGTCAGATCAACAAAGCTGGTTTCGATGCCAAAGCGCGGCAGGTATTTGTCAAACAGGGTTGTCGTGGTGCCAAATATCGAACGCGAGCTGACGATATGATCGCCTGCTTTCAGCAAGGCAATACAGAGGCTCGTAATTGCCGCCATACCCGACGCGGTTGCAACACAGGCCTCACCCCCCTCCATCGCAGCCAGTCGCCTTTCAAAGGCCTGCGTAGTGGGATTGGTAAAGCGCGAATAAATATTTCCCGGCTCGTCTCCGGCAAATCGCGCCGCAGCCTGGGCGGCATTTTCAAACACAAAACTGGAAGTCGTGAATATGGCTTCGTTGTGTTCGAGTTCGGAACTACGTCGCTGACCGCTTCTTATGGCGAGCGTGTCAAAACCATAACTGTCATGTTTCACGGAGTTTCTCCAAAATAGAAAAAACTCGGGAGGGGAAGGGTTCGGAATTAATTCGGGACCACCCTCTTTAGCAAATTTTTAATCCGAATCTTTACTGATTCGCGGGCGCCTGCAAGCCGAGTAACAAATTAGCGCCAGCCCCGCACCATATGACGATGATTCTGCGTTGTCAAGATTCGTATTCGCTCATAATCTGCGGATTGATGGTTTAATATTTTGAGACTTTTTTTGAAACCAGCAGCCCCCGATATTGGCCACAGTCGGGAACACTGACCCAGGCCATAGCGATCTAGGCAATTAAAACCAGGTCATTCACCATAACTTCGTCAAACAGTTCTATGACATCATCATTTTTCATGCGGATACAGCCAGCTGAAACCGCTTGCCCGATGCGTTTTTCGTCAGAAGTGCCATGAATGTAAATATAGCGGGCACAGGTATCATAAACCCCGTTAAGATTGATACCCTCCTCCAGTCCATCCAGCCATAATATGCGTGAGGTAATTTCGTCCCGCTCCCTGTTATCGAGGTCGTCGACAACCCTTCCGGTTGGTTCGCGCGCTTCAAAAACCATCCCCCAGGGTTGACCTCCACCGACTTTTTGGCGAATGCGATGAATTCCAAAAGGGGTCTTCAGAGAATCCAGGCGATTGCCGATACCACACTCTGCCGTCGACACCGGATAGCTGCGATTATGCTCTTCTTCAATATCAATCCAGTGCAACTGTTGCTGCTGCGAATCGACATATATAAATGGACGCTCATCCCCCAGCGCCGAATTGCCGCCCAGTTTCGCGACCACTTCATCCTTAATATCTTGCCAGCGCATCAGACGTTGTTGTGCAGTTCCATGCCTACCACGTTGAGCTGCTCCTCGCTTGCTTCCTTGGCCGAATCATTGCGCAGGGATCGGACCTTGTCGAGGTAGTCATTGCCGACGGTTTTAGTAACATACTTGCCATCAAAACATGAACAATCAAATTTTTTAATGCGACGATTTCCTTTCTGTACTGCATCGATCAAATCGTCCAGCTCCTGGTATATGAGCCAATCCGCACCAATGTATTCCGCTATTTCGACTTCGTCGCGCTCATGGGCAACCAGTTCATTGGCCGCGGGCATGTCGATGCCATAGACGTTGGGATAGCGCACCGGTGGCGCCGCGGACGCGATATAAACCTTTTTCGCTCCCGCCTCGCGAGCCATTTGAATTATCTGTTTCGACGTGGTTCCGCGCACGATGGAATCATCAACCAGCAGAACGTTCTTGCCCTTGAATTCAATATCGATGGGATTGAGTTTTCGGCGTACGGATTTCTTACGCATCTGTTGCCCGGGCATGATAAAGGTTCGGCCAATATAGCGATTCTTTATGAAGCCTTCCCGAAACTTGACGCCCAGGTGATAAGCAAGCTCGATAGCAGACGGACGGCTGGTATCGGGAATCGGAATTACCACGTCGATATCGTGTTTGGGCATCTGTTTTAATATCTTACGTGCCAGTTTTACGCCCATTCGCAGACGTGCTTTATAAACATAAATATCGTCAATTATTGAGTCAGGTCGTGCGAGATAGACATATTCGAAAATACAGGGGTTGAGCTTGGGTGACGCTGCGCATTGTCGGCGATGAATGGTGCCCGCAACGTCGATAAATACGGCTTCCCCGGGTTTTAAATCGGCTATCAGCTCAAACCCGGAGGTCTGCAGGGCCACACTCTCTGATGCGATCATGTACTCGGCGCCGTCGGCGGTTTCACGTTTCCCATAGACAACGGGTCGAATACCACGCGGGTCACGGAAGCCAATAATCCCCTTGCCCGTCAACATCGCGACCACGGCGTATGCACCCTCAATACGCTTATGGGTTTCGGTCACAGCGGTAAAGATTTCATCCGCGTTTATATTCAGGCTACCGCAACTTTGTAACTCATGCGCAAACACGTTGAGCAGTACCTCGGAATCAGACTCGGTATTAATGTGGCGCAAATCGGACTGATACAATTCCGCTTTCAGTTTCTCGACGTTAGTCAGATTACCGTTATGCGCCAGGGTAATACCATAGGGTGAATTGACGTAAAATGGCTGTGCCTCGGCGGATGATGAACAGCCCGCCGTGGGATAGCGCACATGTCCGATACCCAGGGTACCGGTTAGCTCAAGCATATGTCGGGTGTGAAATACATCGCTAACCTGGCCATTGCCCTTACGCAGGTTCAACTTGTTTTTGTCACTGACCACGATGCCGGCCGAATCCTGCCCGCGATGCTGCAACACCAGCAATGAATCGTATATAACCTGTGCAACTGGTTGGTGGCTGACTATCCCGACTATTCCACACATATCTCGTTACCTAAACTGCCGCCGCGTGATTAAAAACTGAAACTATCAACTGTATCCGCCGGAATTATTCCTTTAACCCATTCTGCCAGTTCCTGAAAGAAACCAACCATTGCCGAATCCTGCCACCACTGTGCCTCCGGCATGGGGGTAAGACTCGCAAGCAATACAATCATGGTGACAATCAAGACACCACGGGCCCCGCCGAAGGCAACGCCAAGAGCCTTGTCGGTACCACTTAAACCGGTTTTCGAAACCAGCTGGCTCATTATAAAATTGATGATAGCGCCGATGATTAAAGTGCTGATAAAGAGGATAGCAAATGCTGCCATGTTACGAATCGTTGGATCTGCCAGGTAAGGCTCGAGCAATGCCGCCATCGGTGAAAAATACCGAAACGCGACAATGCCTGCGGCAATCCAGCTTAGCAAGGAAATTGATTCCTTAACGAAACCACGGATCAGGCTGATTAAAGCCGATAACGCGATAACGGCGAGAATTAGCAGATCAAGCCAACTCATGGCGTCCCTCGTCTGGTCGGCATGAATGCTGTCGAGTTATAGGTATAGTCGTTAACAATCAAAGCGTCAATCGGCCCTGGGAGCATAATTATCTTTCATACTTCATGATTATGCCATCGATGTTGTGCTTGGCTTTTATTTTGTTCTGCGCCACCCTGGTTTGATCCCGATTGACAAATGGTCCCAGTCGAACCCGGAAACTGGGCTTGTTATCGACCTTGAATTGCTCGATAAAAACGGCAGAGATATTAGATTTGCGTATCTTGTCCCGCTGCAGCAGGGCTTTGCTGCGGTCCTTGAAGCTACCGACCTGCAACACCCAGCTATCGCCGCCCTCCTTAACCTTCGGCGCAACATCAGCCTTGGCTTTTATCTTTTTTACCTGGGTTTCAGGTTGGGTTTTTGTATCTGGTTCGGATTTCGAGTCGGCTTTGGCAACATCCACGCGTTCGATCTGATTTTTGGTAGAGTTTTCATCGATGAAGCGAGGCTCGAGATCTGGCAATTCGTCGGCCCTGTTATTCAGTTCGATGATCTTCGACTCAAACTCGGGATTGGCACTGACCAGGGGTTGTGCCGGAATCACAACTTCGAGCTTATCTTTGCGTACCCCGGAACCATCCAGAATCATAGGTAGAAAAATGACGGCGAGCGCAAATATCACGCTGATGCCAACAAGACGATTTTTAATGTTTTGATCCATATTAGTTTTGTTGGCCTGAATAGGAAACCGCGCGCAGCAAATACTCAACAGTTACGAAGGAACCGGTAACGAGCATTATATCCTGATTACCCAAAGATGACAGCGCATGATCGAGTGCATCGGCAATGTTTGCAAAAAGCCTTTCCGGCGCCACTTGCGATCCGATTCGGGACGCCAACTGTGTGGCATCAAGGCCACGATCTGCATCCAGCGTCAATAACCACCAGCAATCGACTGCCGGCTTCAGGGCCTCTACGAATAGTTCCGGCTCCTTGTCCGCAAGCATGCCCAGTAACACCACGACTTTCGCAGACGGTCGTTTCAGAGTCACGATACTGGCTGCCAGGGCTCGCGCTGCATCCTGATTATGCCCGACATCGACATATAACTGGCACGCAAGCGGGCTTTCGACAAGTTGCAAACGACCGGCAAGCCGGGTGCCGTGAAAAAACTGTCGTACCTGGTCTGGCTCATAAGTGTCGAGCAGTGACAATTGTGACAGGCCCGCAACGACACCCGCTAGATTTTGCGCCTGATGCGCGCCCGGCAGAACATTATCGAGTCGCAGCTCGATATCCCGACAACGCCACAGCAGTTGACCGTCATCCAGTTGCGTTGCCTCAAAATCGCGACCTAACTGCAAACAGTTACAGCCAAGGCGATTGATTTCTTCGCTTACCGAAAGCGGAGGATCGGGATCATTGAGAACCACCGCTATCCCGGCACGAAGCACTCCAGCCTTTTCGAAGCCAATCTGCTCTCGATCATCCCCAAGCCAGGCCTGGTGATCGAGCCCTATCGGAGTCAGATGGACAAGATCGGCATCTATAATATTGACAGCATCGAGCCGACCACCGAGCCCGACTTCCAGAATCGCATAGTCCGGCTGCCACTTCTGCATCAGGAAAAGCGCGGCCAGCGTACCAAATTCGAAATAGGTTAAGGCGACACCTTGACGCGCTGATTCTACCGCTTCAAATGCGCTGCACAATTCAGCATCGCTAACCGGTTCCAGGTTACGTTTAATGCGTTCGTTGTAGGATAAAAGATGCGGCGAAGTGTAGCTTGCGACTGTGAACCCAGCCTGGTGCAACCAGTTTTCGTAGGCTGCGACGCTGGAGCCCTTGCCATTTGTTCCCGCAACGGTGATGACCTGTCGCGCGATCTCGGTGACACCAAGCCGCTCGCCGACCTGGCCGACCCGATCGAGACCCAGTTCGATGGTTTTGTTATGTAAAACCATCTGCCATTCCAACCACTGGTCAAG
>JARFPR010000204.1 GCA_029288195.1 Gammaproteobacteria bacterium
CGCTGCATGAACTGGTTGGCCCAGGTTTCAAGCTCGGCCTCGTTGAGTCGGCAGCCCAGCGCCTGGAAATTGATAACCACGAATCGATCGCTCTTGAAAAAGTTCGCGGATTCTAACAAGAAAATAAGTCCTGAAGAGGATTTTTTAATCCTCTTCAGGACTTATTCACCACAAAACGTCATCCCGGCCGCCGAGCCGGGATCTCGAAATGGTGGCGCGTTACAAGATTCCGATACGTCGGACCGCCGCTTGCTCGGGAATGAAGCGGAAGCTAGCGGACTTTGGCGCTGGCGGAGTCGGTATTGCCGCGGTTGTCGAGCCAGGAGATTGTAATCGTGTCGCCTTTGCGACCGGGAATTTGAAAAGACAAAAAAGGATTCCTCGAAATCGATTTCCCCCAGAAAGCTTCCATAACAATGCGCCGGTTACGACTGACGATAACTTCCTTGATGAAATGGGGTGGAATTTTCTTACCGGTTTTCTTTACTTTTCGTCGTCCGGTTTCCATCGGATGGTTGATAACGCTCTTGACGATTACCTGCCCATCAGTCTCGTATGCGCGAATCTTCAGGGTTCTGGCCATTACGATTCTCCGCAGTTATTGCGACCCACGCGAACCGACCGTTTGTTGGTATGTAAAACCCCGTCGGCCTTGACAATAACCAGCAAATCACTGGTATCCGCCATCCTGATTCGTGTCGAGACAAAATTTTGCGCTTCGTAAAGCTTGAAATAGGCGGTAAAGGGCGATTCGTTGCCGGCTACCACGAGTGAAATCGACTCGGTATTTTCAAAACCGGACTTGATCCTGACAGGGACCATATTGGCATCACTAGCAATATGGGGTGCGTCGATTTCGATCTTGCTACTTTCACCAATATCAGTCGTACCAAATGCTTCACGCAAAGCATCCGGTATCTCTTTTGCTAAAAAGGCCTTTTTTGGATAGGCGCTAATCGCAATCCCCGGGAACAACAGTCCGGTGACGCCTAGCTGAAGGCTCGCTTTCAATAGGGTTCGTCGTTTCATGCACAGTGCCTGCTACTGACAACAATATCCTGATTACGAGGTAGCTATCGGCAGTAACGCAAAAAGCTTTATTCCTGTCGCTGAGAAATGTTATTTCTCTAATAGTATCAGTCGCTTTTCGCGGGCTTTTGACTCGGTGGCAAGATCGGTCTCGGGTGACTTAAGCACCTGGTCGTAAAGTCTTATCGCTTGTTGCGGATTTCCGGTAATGCGGTGAAACTCCGCTTCGGCCATCATGCGCAGCGAGGGTTGATGCAGGGACTCGTATATCTCCGATAACTCGAAATAGACCTGTTGCTTTTCCGGAAACCCGTTTTCAAGCTGCCTGCCGATGACCAGGGCAGACTCATATTGTCCAACCAGCTTGAGCAAGCGCAGCAAGTGCATTGAAAGGACGTAATCACCTGGGAAAATATCGAGCAACCGCCGATACACCAGCTCTGCCTCGGTTTCGCGTTCGAGGTGCTCCAGGTTCTGCGCAAAAGCGATGCCGTACCAGATATTATCGCTATCGCGACGGTATAAATCAGCGAGCATCTTATCAGCCCGGTCATGCTCGCCGGCCTTGACCGAGGCCAGTGCACGCCGAAAGTCGCTTCCCTGGTCCTCTAAATGATTCCTGCTCACGAATTGCAGAAAATCCTTGAACAACAGATAATCATCCAGCTGGTTCCTGCCTGGCGGCATATTTTGCGCTCGTCCAAGTGCTTCAGCGACCCGATTGTTACTCAGGGGGTGAGTGCGCAGGTACTCGATACCGGACCCGGAGCTACCAGAGAGTTTCCCCATTATGGCGAAAAACTCGGGCATGCCCTGTGGATCAAAGTTCGCATTACCCATCAGCGAAATCCCGATTCGATCGGCTTCATACTCGTTTTCCCGGGTAAAATTGATCATCGCCTGCTGGCTACCTGCAATGCCACCGTAAAACACCGCAGACCCGGCCGGTCCTCCAAGTGCCAGGCCCGCGATCATCGCGAGAATTGTTTTGGTATTGATCTCGCTTCCCTTTGCCATCGAATCGAGCCCATGCCTTAATTCGACATGGGCTATTTCATGCGCCATTACCGAAGCTAACTGATGCTGGGTGAGCGCCTTCGCTATGAGTCCCCGGTTAATACCGATGTAGCCACCGGGAACGGCGAATGCGTTTACTGCATCATCACGAACAATGAAGAAACGATAATCGCGTACCCGATTATCGATACCCGCCAACAGGCGAAAACCGAGATCGTTGATATAGCGATCGAGCAAAGGGTCGGTCTCGACCAAACCGACTGATAGCAGCTTCCTGTAAACCGAACGCCCCAGTTTCATCTCTCGCTCGATATTAATCGATGCATCTTCACCGAGGCTCGGTAAATCTGACCTGGCACTGGAGGTTAAACTGATTAACAACAGCAAAACTGTAACAACCCCTAGTCGAGTATAAAGGGCGGAATCTTGCAATCGTCGGAAATGTTCAGGCATAACAACGCCATCAATTGGAAATTGGTCTATATTAGAATAATATCGACACGGCAGTATAGTAAACGTTCCCGAAGCCGGTATTCAATGCCCAGAATAAAAGAAATTAGCGTTTCTGATTTGCATCGTATGTTACGCAAAGAAGATCATTTTGAGTTACTTGATATCCGTACCCCTGCGGAGATCGAGCGCGGGGTATTGCCTAACGCCAGGACCCTGGCGATGCACCTGGTTCCTTTAAAACTCAACTACTTTTCGGAATCGCAACGACAAATCGTCATCTACTGTCGCACGGGTAGTCGCTCTGCACAGGTTTGCCGCTTTTTAAACCAGCAAGGTATTAATAACGTTATCAGTTTGCGCGGTGGTGTCGTCAAGTGGGCGTCGGGGGGTCATGCGCTGCAACCTGAACCGATCGAAGTTATCGCGTAACTTCAGTCCCGCTTGCCTTTTAAAAAGTCCTGGCATATAAATGCAGCTTTGCAAAACCGGTTACCCAAGTGATGGATATTTCTCATGACTGAATTTGATCGTGAACTTGATGCATCTGGACTCAATTGCCCCCTGCCCATATTAAGAGCCAGGAAAGCGCTAACCGACATGGAACGCGGTCAAGTCCTGAAAGTGACCTCTACCGATCAGGGCTCGTTAAAGGACTTTGAGGCCTTTTCAAAACAGACCAACAATCCACTACTGTTTTCCGGCGAGGAAGGTGGAAAATTCGTATTTTTACTGAAGAAATCCTGAAGTTACCGATCCTGTAGAAAAAATCATTCGGCCCGGGTTAAATCGATTCCGGCCAGCATTTTCCGATAATACCGGCCCAACCTGCTAAATTTGCATGTTTTTTGGGATTTCTTCAATAAATCCAAGCTGTTATTAGTGCATTTGTATTTTAACCATAATAGAATTTTGGGTTTGGCGTAAACAATTGCGTTTTTTTACAGCAAGCAACAGAGGTTAGTGTGGAATTATCGGGTTCTGAAATAATAATCCAGTTTTTAAAGGACGAAGGTGTCAAACACCTCTTCGGTTACCCTGGCGGTGCCGTATTGCATATTTACGATGCACTGCAAAAGCAGGACGATGTAGA
>JARFPR010000240.1 GCA_029288195.1 Gammaproteobacteria bacterium
TAAGACCGACTCAGCAATTCGACTGACGCATATCCCCACCGGAACCGTGGTTGAATGCCAGGATGAACGATCGCAGCACAAGAACAGGGCCCGTGCCATGTCATTATTGCAGGCTCGAATCTATGACGCCGAAAAACAAAAGCAGGATGCAGAGCAAGCCGCAGAACGCAAGTCCCTGGTCGGCGGTGGTGATCGCTCGGAACGTATTCGTACCTATAATTTTCCACAGGGCAGATTGACCGATCACCGCGTTAATTTAACCCTGTATAAACTCGACGAAATCATGCAGGGCAGCCTCGGCCAGGTCGTAGACCCGCTAATGCACGAATACCAGGCAGAACAACTCGCCAACCTGAGCAACGAAGACCGCGGCCTAAACTAACCCAAAATCGTACCAGTAAGCACCTGGCACTTATCCAACATGTTTAGTAAACCGTGAGTTACAAGATTCCCGCTTGCGCGGCGGTCCGACGTATCGGAATGACATCCTGGGTTTAGAATTTTTCTGCCGCTTTCAGTGGCGTGAGAGCAAGGCAAAATCTTCCCCAATAGCGCGAGCATACATGTACGTATGTGAGCGTTTTGGGGAAGATTAACGCCATTATCGAGGCAATGACGTCCTAGGGTTGGGAAAATTTCTGCCGTCATCAGCACCGTGAGAGCAAGGCATAAACTTCCACAATAGCGCGAGCAATACATATGAGTATGCGAGCGTTTTGTGGAAGTTTATAACGCCGCTATCGCGGTGCTGATGGCGGCAGAAAAAAAAGGCCGTCCCTGGCCACGTGATATCATCAATAGATCGGGGGAGGAGGTATTGATGTACACAGGTAATTTATAGATGATTCCTGGGATTTTCTATAGTGAACAAGTTCATATTCCATGAGTGAACAAATCGATGACGCCTTACGCTGGGGAAGAGATCGCATCTCGGCCTGCAGTGAAACGGCTCGCCTGGATGCCGAGCTATTGTTGGCTTATTGCCTCGATAAACCGCGCAGCTATCTTTACGGGCGACCCGAGCAGGAACTAAGCCAGCCCTGTTGGCAGAAATATCAGCAACTGGTACAAAAAAGGCTCGAACCCACCCCGGTTGCATACCTGCTTGGCAGTCGGGAATTTTATTCGATGGAATTTACAGTGACTCCGGCGGCACTGGTACCCAGGCCGGAAACCGAGTTACTGGTTGAACTTGCTTTAGAACTGATTCCGATCGCGTCAACCTATCGCGTTTGCGACCTGGGTACCGGCAGCGGGATTATCGCAATAACGTTGAAGAAACAGCGCCCCCTGGCCAGCATTCTCGCCACCGATGTCGACCCGGGCTGCCTGGTGTTGGCGCGAGATAACGCGCTTCGTCATGGCGTCGAGGTCGAGTTTATCGAATCTGACTGGTACCGGCAGCTAGCGCAAGGAACGGTGTTTGATCTGATTGTTTCAAATCCACCCTATATCGCCGCAAACCATCCATTTTTGACCCAGGGTGATTTACCCGCTGAACCCGGGCTGGCGTTAACCCCGGGCACTACCGGACTTGAAGCACTGGAACAGATAGTGAGTCACGCACCGCGCTACCTGGTTAACGGCGGATACCTGATCGTGGAGCATGGTTATGACCAGCAGGCCATGGTTGCTGAATTGTTAAAAGCACAGGGTTTCGGCGAAATTCGCTGTGTCACCGATTATAACGATCTACCGCGCACCAGCGTGGCGAAACTGGTTGAAAACCTAAATTCCGGGGCGTAGTCTTTTAAGTCATGGAAAACGCGGACCGCTATCGATGTCGCCGCATTTACCTGAAGCAAAGCGACGATCCAGCCTGCCAGGCCAGGGCCGTTTGCGATGCACTGATTAACATCGACGGCATCCTGCTTGCATCTCCTTTTAGCAAAAGCGCTGCCCACATTATCTATTCTCTCGACAAACTGAGTTTTGAAATTGTGACAGAGTTACTTGGCGAACTCGATTTCGAGATGGATAATTCGTTGCTATTAACGCTGCGTAATAGCATATTCGGTTTTCTCGAAGAGAATGCACGCGGCAACATGCAAATTGACGTGACCGAGTTTCAGCAGGAAGATGGCGAAATTCCGCAGTTCCCGCATCAAGATACCAACAAATACTGGGATGATTACCGCTAGTGTATGAAATAACACTGGTTGATATTACGATCGCATTCATCCCGGTTCTGGTTACCCTGGTCATCATTTTTTACTGGTCAACCAGTCTTAAAAATGCATCTATCGCAATCCTGCGCATGCTGATACAGCTGTTGCTGATTGGCTATACACTGGAATTCATCTTTCATACCAATAATCAATGGATCATCCTCGCAGTACTCAGCTTTATGTTACTGGCGGCAAGCTGGATTGCGCTGGGCCCGTTGCCAGTAAAGCGCTCGACACTGCTGGCTTGCAGCCTGGGCGCAATTGCCGTGGGCGGTATCTTTAACCTGGTGTTGATTAGCCAGGGCGTCCTGCACGCCGAGCCCTGGTACCAGCCAGCAATACTGATCCCGCTTGCCGGGATGATTTTTTCCAATTCGATGAATAGCGTCAGCCTGGCCGGTGAGCGTCTTTACAGCGAGCTGGAACATCATAACGACTACGCGCGGGCGCGCAGTACCGCTTTCCAGGCAGCGCTGATTCCAATTACGAATTCATTACTGGCGGTCGGCCTGGTATCGCTACCCGGCATGATGACCGGCCAGATCCTGGCTGGGACATCGCCATTGATCGCGGCGCGTTACCAGATTATCGTGATGTGTATGATTTTTAGTTCCGCCGGCATTTCGGCCGCCCTGTTCCTATGGCTGATACGCACACAATGCAGACAAAAAACCGCTGAAACCGGAGTCGATACATGTGGATAATTATTGGCGTCTTCGTTGCCATCCTGCTCGCTGCACTGATCTACCTCGCCACCCTAGACGGTAATTTCCAGGTCAGGAGAAGCCTCGAGATTGACGCACCGCTGGATTCGGTTTTTGCCGCAATCGTGGATTTCAAAACCTGGCCCGAATGGAGTCCCTGGTTGATGCACGAGCCCGAAACCAAAATCACCTATAGTGAAAACTACGCGCAAGAAAACGGATATTACAGCTGGGACGGCAAGGTGGTTGGCGCCGGTAAGCTGACGCACCTGGAAATTAAGCCCGGCGTCAGCATCAGGCAGCAAATAGAATTTTTACGACCCTTCAAATCGGTGAACCAGGTCAACTGGGGATTCGAATCCAGGGATCGAGGCACCCTGGTGAGCTGGGAAATGACCGGAAGTATGCCGTTCCTGTTTCGTTTCATGGCGAAGCGAATGACGCCGATGATCGAGCGCGACTACGATCTTGGCCTGGCGTTGCTGGGTGGTTACATGAATGCAGCGTCGCCACACCCCGAAGTTGAGTTTATCGGTCGCGAAGAGCTCGAGGCGTTCAATTACTGGGCTATTCCGTGCAATGGAAACCTGCGTCAACTCGAAAAAGCGCGCCGGTCGAGCATCGAAACGCTGCAGGCCATCGGCTCCGACAAGGTTGGCCTTGCATTAACCCTGTATCATCAATTCGATCCCATGGCATCGCAATACCAGGCAGAGGTTGCCGTTCCGGTCGGCAATAGTACCCCGCTGTCGAATTACAAGCGGCACGAGTTCAAGGGGGGACTGTATTTTAAAATGACACTGCGCGGTGACCTCGGTTTTCTACCGCTCGGATGGCATGCATTACACAGTCATTGCCGCATGCATAAGATCAAGCTCGACAACACACGACCCGCAATTGAAATATACCTCGGCGATGCAACCAGGATTACCGACGGTAACCAGTTCTCGACCGACCTTTATATTCCAGTGCTGTGAAGCCATCGGCTTCAGCTTATAACGATACGCCCGGCTACCTTGCGATCTTTCAACATCTGCAGGGCTTTTGGCAGCTCTGCAAACGATCTTGTCTGACTGACTCTTGGATTGATATGTCCGGCCTCCAGCATTTCCGCCAGCAGCGGCCATTTTGCGGATATACGATCGGGATCCTTGACGCAGGTGAGTCCGAATGACGAGCCAACAAGGCTTTGATGCCTGACCAGGAAGTGATTCAGGCGAATGCTCGGTATTTTACCGGAAGCGAATCCCAGCGAAATAACCCGGCCACTATAGCCCAGCGCTCTTAGTGATTCTTCAAAAAAGATTCCGCCCACGGGATCGATGATCACGTCTACCCCATCCGGGGCAATTTCAACTAAATCGTTGTAAAGGCGTCGCGAACGGGATGAAACAATATGCTCTGCCCCACAGGCGCGGGCTATTGCCTCCTTTGCATCATCGCCAACACAGGCGATTACATCCGCGCCGCGTTGCCTGGCCAGTTCTATACATGCCGTACCAACGGCGCCTGCAGCACCACCAATGACAACGATTTCACCGGCAGACAATCCGGCCCTGTCGAGTGCAAGTTCAGCGGATCCATAGGCAACCGGGAAAGCAGCGGCAGCCGGTAGCGGAATTGATTCGGGAATCGAGATAACCTGGCTAACAGGCGCAACGACCTTTTCTGCGTAGCCGCCATGTTTTACGTAGGCAGCAGCCTTTTGACCGAGGCTAAACATTTCACAATCCGGTCCCACCCGGGTGATTCTTCCGGAAACTTCCATGCCCGGGACAAAGGGGAGTTCGGGTCGTACCTGGAATTGCCCTGAAATCAGCAACAAGTCAGCAAAGTTTACACCACAGGCGTTGACCGTAATTTCTACCTGCCCGGCATCGCATTCAGGTTCAGGCACACTACCCAGCTCCAGGTAGTTTGGCCCTCCCCAGGTTACACATTTCCAGGCACGCATTCCCTCCTCCCCGGAACTAACCGTGTCTAACATAAAACCAGGCCATGGCGACCTGAATGGGGGATTGTAACCTGTTTTGATGCGCGCAAAAAAAATGGCTGGTCGTGAGACCAGCCAAAATGTCGTAATCGACAATTATAACCAAAGGAGGACATCGTGAGAGAGGTTAGGTGTTCTTAACCTTTAACACGTTTGTAAATATAGGATATATTTTACAAAATACCAGTTAAAAATCGATAAACGGCAGTAAAAACAGTGTATATGGAGCCACTTCCTGACTTATTTACTTAATTTGTTTCCATAAATTATTGATTTTTAACAAATTTATCAATTATGGGTTATTTTAAAAAAAATTAAAAAAAATTTTAAAAAACTCGCCTCGAATAGCGCATTTCTGCCTTTGATCACATTGACTCAACAAAAGTCACCCCCCTGATCAGTGACTTAGCCCATTTTTAAACAAGCCAGGAAATTACGACTTACGCGTTAGCCGCCGAATCAGGCTTGATGTATCCCAACGACCACCACCCATCTCCTGCACCTCCCCGTAAAAATCGTTAACGATACGGGTTACCGGTAACTCGGCACCATTGTGCTCGGCTTCGTCGAGGCAAATACCGAGATCTTTTCGCATCCAGTCGACCGCAAAACCAAATTCAAACTCGTCATTAAGCATGGTGTTGCCACGGTTCTCCATTTGCCAGGATCCGGCTGCGCCCTTTGAAATCACATCGACCACCTTGTGGCCATCGAGCCCCGCCTTTTGCGCGAAATTCAACCCCTCGGATAAACCCTGAACCAGGCCGGCAATACAGATCTGGTTTACCATCTTGGTCAACTGACCGGCACCGACGTTGCCCAGCAACTCGGCCGCCCGTGCATAGCTCATGATCACCGGGCGTGCCGCATCGAAGCTTGCCTGGTCACCGCCAATCATCACCGTTAACACGCCATTTTCGGCTCCTGCCTGGCCACCCGATACGGGCGCATCGAGAAAGGCAACCTGTGATTTATCGGCGATTTCCCGGGCGACGTTGGCCGATGCAGTGGTGTGGTCGATCAGGATCGAGCCCTCCTTGCATCCTGCCAGTACACCGTCATCCCCATAAACCACCGAACGCAGGTCGTCATCATTACCGACGCACATAAATACGAAATCCGCGCCTTCTGCCGCCTCGCGTGGGGTCGATGCAAAATCCCCCTGGTAATCCTGGCACCATTTTTCAGCCTTGGCAGTACTACGATTATAAACTCTGGTTTGATACCCGGCGTTGGCGAGATGCCCTGCCATCGGGTAACCCATCACGCCTAGACCGATGAAGGCGACTTGTTGCTTACTCATAAATGTACTCCTGTTAATTATTGCTGCAGCGATTTTACACGAGCGCAGCCAGCTGCGCTGTATTTCAGTTGCTCAGGCCGGTTGCAGGTTGGCCATGCTCGCAATCAGCCACTTGCTGCCGGCATCTTCAAAATTTACCTGCACCCGGGATTGCGCTCCCTGCCCTTCAAGATTGAGCACGATGCCTTCGCCAAAACGCGCATGATTAACGCGCTGGCCAACAAACAAACCCGTGTCCACCTCGGCTTGATCAACGCGAATGCGTGGCGATGTCGGCATCACGGGGCGACTGAAATTAGCCTTGGGGCGAATCTCCTGCATGAGCTCATCCGGGATTTCACGCACGAAGCGCGACAGCATGTTATAGCTCTCGCCGCCGTACAACCGTCGTACCTCGGCGCTGGTTACAACCAGCTGTTCGCGTGCACGGGTAATACCGACGTAACACAGCCGCCGTTCTTCTTCCATGCGCCCCGGCTCTTCGCTGGAGCGCTGATGCGGAAACAGTCCCTCTTCCATGCCCACCAGGAAAACCAGGGGGAACTCGAGTCCCTTGACCGAGTGCATGGTCATCAGTTGCACACAATCTTCCCAGGCGTCTGCCTGGGCTTCGCCGGCTTCCAATGCCGCGTGCGCGAGAAAAGCATCGAGCGTGGACATATTTTCCTCGATCAGTGCATCGTACTCAAAACTCTTACCAGCGCCGACCAGTTCCTGCAGGTTCTCGATACGTGACTGACCTTTCTCGCTGTTGTCTTTTTTGAAATGCTGGTCGAGGCCGCTCATTTCGATTCCGGTTTTGATTTGTTCACCCAGTGGCAACTCCCCCAACTCGGTGGTCATGCGGCGGATCAGGTCGACATAGGCCTGCAGCGCACCGCGCGCGCGGGCGCTCAAGCTGTCGGATTGAATCAGCTCCAGGCTAGCGCTCCACAGTGATGTCGACTGCCGGCGTGCATGACCCCGAACCTCGTCGATGGTTTTCTGGCCGATTCCGCGTGGTGGCTGATTAACCGTGCGTTCAAAAGCGTGATCTGCGGTAGGGTTCGAAATCATGCGCAGGTAGGCAAGAATGTCCTTGATTTCAGCGCGTTCGAAAAAACGTAATCCTCCGTAAACCCGGTAGGGAACGCCTCGCGTAACCAGGGTTTCTTCAAACTGGCGCGATTGAGCATTGGAACGGTAGAGCACCGCGACATCTTTACGACTACGCCCCTGTGCAACCCAGTTTTCGATGCGGTCTATGACGAAACGGGCTTCATCCTTTTCATTGTAAGCCGAGTAAAACATGATCGGCTCACCGTCATCACTATCGGTCCACAATTCTTTGCCGAGACGGGAGTGGTTGTTATCGATTAAAGCGTTGGCGGCTTTTAGTATGGTGCCGGTTGAGCGGTAATTTTGTTCCAGCCGAATGACCCGGGTATTGGCAAAGTCTTTTTCGAAATGATGGATATTTTCAATACGCGCACCACGCCAACCATAGATCGACTGATCATCATCGCCGACCACGAATACCGGTGTATCGTCGCCCGCCATAAGCTGCAGCCACGCATACTGGATTGCGTTGGTGTCCTGGAATTCGTCGACCAGGATATGCTGAAAACGGCGCTGATAGTGGCCGCGTATGTCGTCATTATCACGAATTAATTCAAGCACTCTTAACAGCAGCTCGGCGAAATCAACTACGCCGGAGCGCTCGCAGAGTTCCTGGTAAAGCCGGTAGATCTCCAGCAACTGCTGCTGTATCGGATCCTGCCCCGGATCAATGTGCGCCGGACGCAAGCCCTCGTCCTTGCTATGGTTGATAAACCATTGGGCCTGTTTCGGTGGCCAGCGGGCCTCGTCAAGATCAAGCTGCCTGACGACGCGCTTGACCATGCGCAACTGGTCGTCACTATCGAGAATTTGAAAGCTCTGTGGTAAGCGGGCAGCCTCGTAGTGCAACCGCAGCATGCGATGCGCAAGTCCGTGAAATGTGCCGACCCACATCGCCGCGGCAGAAATTCCAAGCAGCGATTCGACGCGTGCGCGCATTTCGGCTGCAGCCTTGTTGGTAAAGGTGACCGCGAGCACACTGAAGGGTGACAATCCGCCGACTTCACAAACCCAGGCAACGCGGTGGGTCAGCACGCGCGTCTTGCCACTACCGGCACCGGCCAGTACCAGCAAGGGACCCGCATCGGCGCTGACCGCTTCACGCTGGCGATCATTCAGGGGATCAATAATGTGGGATACGTCCATTCTCTGCAGGCTTCAAATACAGGCGGACATTGTATCAACTAGGGTTTCCCGCGACAGCAGGAATGACAGGAATATCAGATAAATCCGTCCAGCAGGCGACCCATCAGCGGTGGGTCCGAGGCTACACTCTGGTAGGCATTGATCGCTCGACGATTATCGGGATCGATCTGCAGGTTTAACTGCGGACGATAGCGCCGGTCATTGGCTACTGCTTCGAGCAACTCGCCGCGATAAACATAGGTCGACGGGGATTGTTTACTGGCATCACGGAACTCGCTGGCGCTATCCGAAACCGGGGCCACGGGACGTATCTCCGGCCGGTCCGGATAGATCGGAAGTTGTGTTGGTTTAGCTGTGATATTGTAATTCACGAATCATACCCGCAGCTTGTTGCCGTTGTATTGCAAGGATTATAATTAGCCAAAACGCCTGGATTCTGTCGATTTCATTCAGAGATCCCACTTTTTTAGCGCAAATATGTCACTTTTTCTGGATTTTACCCATTTTGAGCCTTGCTTGCTAACCTCTTTTTTCCAGAACGGAGCGTCCGTTTTAAGGTAATCCATGATGAATTCACAGGCATCGAAAGCGTCGGCTCGGTGCGCGCTGAGCACCGATACCAGCACAATTTGATCGGACGGCTTGAGCGCACCGACCCTGTGGATAATCGCCAAATCAATAATCTTCCAGCGCTGCCGGGCCTTCGCAGCGATGCCGTGCAATGCTTTTTCAGTCATACCCGGGTAATGTTCAAGCGTCATTTGTTGCAGAGGGTCGTCCTTAAGATCGCGAACCAGCCCGATAAAACTCGCGATCGCGCCGACATCGCTGCGTCCCGCAAGTAGTTCACGGTTCACGGCCGTGATGTCGAAATCTTCATTCTGGATTCGGATTATCACCGTTTACCTCAGCTGAAAAACTGCGAAAAAGACAGGTAGTTTACGCTCTCTCCTGCCCGTACTGTCTGATTTTCGGCGATTTCGACGAAGCCGTCGGCCCAGACTGTCGAGGTCAGAACGCCTGAATCCTGGTTCGGGTAGATCTGCGCCACGGTTTGACCATTGGCATCGAGGGCAAGTCGGGCACGCAGGAACTCGCGTCGACTATCCGGCCTTGGCCAGTCGAAATCGGCGCTTACCGGCAGTGCAACCGGTTGCTGCCAATCCCGGCCCTGCATGATCTGGATCACCGGGCAAACGAAAAGGCAAAAGGTCGCGAACACCGATACCGGGTTACCCGGCAGGCCGATGAACGTGGTCTCATTTATTTGCCCGTAGGCGAGAGGTTTCCCCGGCTTGATCGCAAGACGCCATAAACGCAGTTCGCCGAGCTGTTCGATGGCGATACGCACGTGATCTTCTTCACCGACCGATACACCACCGGTGGTTACCACCAGGTCAGCCTGGGTTGAGGCCCGTTCCATCGCCTCCCGGGTCGCCG
>JARFPR010000278.1 GCA_029288195.1 Gammaproteobacteria bacterium
AGGCTCGCCGAGCACGAAGGCGAGCGGCCCACTCCCATTGCGCAGTGTTTCCGCAATTCCACCCGGGGTACCGGCCGACCCCTTGCTTTGCGGGATGCACAAAATTTTGCCTCCGACCCGTTGTCGGTATTGCGGGTGATGCACGTCGATAATCTCGCCATTTACCGGGTTGAATCCACCCCAGAAACTCAACGTGTCATCGAGCACCAGTGCCGCTCCACCGGCAGAACCGGCAATCAGCACCCTGCCCTCGATATCGACTGATTGCTTACTCATGTGGCATTCCATTGATCGAGCATCACCTCGCCACTAACCGCGGATTCGACGCATTCACTCAAGCTTGCGATCAACACGTCCACTGGTAACATGCCCGGCGCATAGTAGGCCCACTTCGCCGAGTTGGTCATTACCTTGCCGTGCAAGCCGTTAACGGCGGGCGAAAAATAGGTGCAGGTATCGGTAATAATCTTGATACCGGCCTGTTGCAACGACTCGATCCAGCCCTGCTGCCTTGCCTGTCCAAATACATGGCGACTGGTGGTCAGGTAAAAAGTCAGTCGGGGATCGATGCTGCGACCATCGAGCAGGTTAACCAGGCGCTCGAATTCGGTATAAGAGAAATGAGGCGTTCCGAGGGCGATGCCGGTCAAGGCTTGATCCGAATTTAAGCCGAGCTCATCCCGCGCCTGCCTCAGGTCATCGACAAGCAGCTCTATAACCTGCTGCGGTTGCCGTCCCTGAAAGGCTATTTCGAGGGTTGCTGCTTCCGGGGTTATGCCAACCGCGTGAAACAACGGTACGCTGCCTGCCGAGCTGCCGGCAGCGCTGATCGCTTTTAGATCGTCCTCGTCACAGCTTTCCGGCAAGCCGACAATTGCCGGTACCCGATTGCCACACTTGCGTCCGACAATGTATCCAAGCAAGTGATAGAACAAATCATTGCTGCGCACCGCTTGCGGTATATTGCCCACATCGAACAGGATTTGAGCGGCTCGGGCATCGTCTCGATGGAGCTTACTGAAAGGTACACGCCCGGTTATCGCGGCGCAGACATCAAGATAATCTCCATACATATTGCTGCGTGCGCCGATCACCGAGTTATAAAAACTGACCGCGTTAGACTCGGAGCCGACGATGTGATCGCCGAGTCCGGGTCTGCCGGGTAATTGATAGGGCGCACAGGTCCACACCGGGTTACAGCCCAGCTTGACGTAGGCCTGCATCAATTCCCTTGCTTCATGCATTTCGCGACTCGCCAGCGGATCACGCACCGACAGGTCATTGAGCGACACCAGGCCATTGTTGGTCCAGGAAGGTACTGCCAGCGAAGCGCCATGCTCAAGCATGTAATTGACAAAGTCGAGATGCGCGCGCCCGTTGTAAAAACAGGCATCGATGTGCGCAAAACTGATATCGATCAGCGCATCTGCCTGATCGATGTGAGCAGCGGTAACTATTGTTTGCATGGCAAATTGCATGGCTTTGCCAAGCCTGCCATCGAGCCGTGCCTGATCCAGCTCGTTGAGTTGCAATACCCCGGTTACCAATCGATCAACTCGCGTTTACGGCGGTCACGGCAGGTATCAGGCTCCATGCCATGAATACTCCCGGTTACCAAACCCTCTTTAGTTGTGTCCATATCAGCACCAATCACTTGAGTTGGCTTTGTTAAAGGCATAATCTGCGGTTAATTATCGTGACATGCAAGGAGTATTTTATGGAGGACCTCGAAACCTGGCTGGAGCGCGTATATCAGGCGGATGGAGAACGTAAAACACTCGATACGCTGTATGATGAATGGGCCCATGATTATGACCAGCAATTGTGGGCAAGCGGCAATCCATATATCGCGATCGCTACCGGCCTGATCGGGCGCCACGTGCGGGACTATGACGCCAAAATTCTCGATGCGGGTTGTGGTACCGGGAACATGGCACAGGTGCTGCACCAGATGGGATATCGCAATATCGAGGGACTCGATCCCTCATCCGGCATGCTTGCGGTCGCGCAACGCAAAGAGGTATACCAGCAGTTGCATCAGCTTTACCTCGACAGCCAAGTTGATCTGGCCGACGACAGTTTCGATGCGGTCGTGGCTGCGGGCGTACTCACGCATGGCCATGCACCACCGGAATCACTCGATGGCATCCTGAAATTGACTCGACCCGGCGGTACGATTGTGTTTTCACTCTCGGCGATCGCTTACGACGAGTTCGGCTTCAAGCCAAAAATTACCGCGCTCGAAGCATCGGGTAAATGGGAAAAGCTCGATCAATCGCTGCTATTCCGCACCTACCCTTTCTCTGCAAAAGAAGCGCACCTGCGCCACTGGGTGCTGGCCTATCGCAAATCCGGTTAAGCCGGGCAGTTGCAAAACATTACAGCATATTATTAGTTTAATGGTTAGAATTGATCCTTTGAAATACCTGTTACGTATCTACTTCAGTCAGTTAAATGATTAAGGTGCAACCCTAAAGTGTCTGATCGAACTTCCACTCGTAAACCGCGACTCTGGCTTCGACTATTACTGGTGATTCTGCTGCTCATCATTATGAGTAGTGCGCTGGGTTACAAAAAATTTTTACAGATCCAGGATCAGATTGCCCAGGGCAGCCAAGTTCCGCCTCCGATAAGCGTCACCGTGGCCCCGGTAAAATCGGCACAGTGGGAACGCCGGGTCAAGGCGATAGGTACCCTGGTGGCCTTCCAGGGCGTAGACGTGACGACCGAGGTTTCCGGCGTAATTAAGTCGATCAACTTCGAATCGGGTGGTGAAATCAAGAAAGGTTCACTGCTGGTCGAGCTCGACAATCGCACCGAAACCGCCAACCTCGAATCGGCTCGTGCCAGGTATAATGCGGATAACAGCCAATATAGACGCCTGCTCAAGCTCAAGGATCAATCGTTTGTCACCAGTAACGATATCGACACCCAGGCATCGCTGGTCGACATTGCGGAAGCCCAGATCAACGTTGCCAGGGCAGCGCTCGAGAAAAAACAAATCTTCGCCCCGTTTTCGGGAAAACTTGGAATTCGACAGGTCGATCTCGGTGAATACGTTGCACCGGGGACCAATATAGTGACCTTGTTGTCACTCGACAATCTGTATCTCGACTTCACCTTGCCAGAAAGCAACTTCAACGATCTCGTTATCGACCAGGCGATCGAGTTCGCGGTTCGCTCCTATCCTGACCAGGTATTCAGTGCGCGGGTTGAAACCTGGAACCCTCAACTGGATGCCAATACACGCAACATCGCGATTCGTGCCGTGGTAGACAATCGCAGTCGACTGCTGGCACCCGGTATGTTCGCCGATATGACGGTTCGCTCCAGGCGTCAGCAAGCCGTTAAGACTATTCCCGAAACCGCGATTTTTTATAATATCTACGGTGAAGCTGTCTATGTCCTTGAACAATCTTCGGAAGGCGAAGGCAAGCCTTCGCCCGACTACAGGCTTGCGGCTCGCAAGGTTGAGGTGGCATACCGCAACAATGGAGTCGCAGGTGTAACCAGCGGTATCGAGACCACCGATCTCGTGGTTACTTCGGGGCAACTCAAGCTTTACCCTAGCCTGCGGGTTGCAATCGTTGACGACGTCCCCGAATACCAGTCCAACCAGCAATAACTCAATATGTTGACCGATTACTTCATCAAGCGCCCGGTCCTGTCGCTTGTTATCAGCACCCTGATCGTATTGCTCGGCACGCAGGCCTTTTTCAATACCCAGGTGCGTCAATATCCCGAGCTCGAAACCTCGGTTATTACGATCACTACTGCTTACCCAGGCGCCAGTGCTGAACTGATCCAGGGATTTATCAGCACCCCGATCCAGCAGGCAGTATCGAGTACTGTTGGCATTGACTTCGTGCGCTCCAGCAGCAGTAACAGCGTCTCGGTGGTTGAGGTACATATGAAACTCGGGGTCGACGCTGATGTTGCGCTGACCGAGGTCAGTACCAAGGTCTCTTCGATACGCGGTGAATTACCACTGGAATCTGAAGACCCAATCATTGCAAAACAATCGGCGGAGGGATTTGCACTCGCTTACTACGGTTTCTACAGTGAAACCCTGTCTGACGTCGAGGTCACCGATTACCTGTTACGTACGATCCAGCCTGCGCTTTCAACGGTCAAGGGTGTTGCGCAAGCAGAAATCCTGGGTGGTAAAACCTACTCCATGCGGGTCTGGATGGACCCCGTCCGCATGTCGGCATTCAAGGTTTCCGCCGCCGACATTGTCAACGCCATCGGCGCCGAGAACTATCAGTCCGCGGCGGGCCAGACTCGGGGGCAACTGGTACAAACCGATGTCAACGCAGTAACTGACTCGAGTGATCCGGATATATTCAAGCGCTTTATCATTCGCGAAGAAGGTGACAACAAGGTCAGGCTAGGCGATGTCGCTGATATAGAGCTTGGCGCCGAAAATTACGACTCGCTGGTCATGTTCGATAACGTGCCATCAATTTATATCGGTATTAACGGCACAACTGATGGTAACCCGTTAACGACGATAAAGCTGGTAAACGAAGAGCTCGAAAAACAGCGAAAGTCCTTCCCGCCCGGACTCAAGGCTGCTATCGCATACGACTCCACCGAGTTCATCCAGGCCTCGATAAACGAAGTTATTTTTACCCTGGCACAAGCCTCGCTCATCGTTATTGTCGTTATATTTTTGTTCCTCGGTTCTTTTCGTTCCACATTGATCCCGTTGGTGACCATCCCGTTATCTATCATCGGTGTCCTGTTTTACATGCAAATTATGGGTTATTCGATCAACCTGTTAACCCTGCTGGCGATGGTGATGGCTATCGGTTTGCTGGTCGATGATGCAATCCTGGTAGTGGAAAACATTTACCGTCATATCGGCGAAGGATTGCGGCCAATGCAGGCTGCATTGCAGGGAGCGCGCGAAATAGCCAAGCCTGTGATCGCGACCACGATAGTACTTTGCGTGGTTTACGCGCCAATTGGTCTGCTTGGCGGGCTCACCGGGGTATTGTTCAAGGAATTTGCCTTTACACTGGTTGGCACCATCATTATCTCGACGATTATTGCATTGACGCTTTCACCGATGATGTGCTCACGAGTGCTCAAGCCGACGATTGCGAACAACGCCTACGCTCGCGCTGTCAACAACCTGTTCGAAAGAATACATCGTGGTTATGAAAATACCCTCGCCAGTTCCCTGAAAACACGTTCCGTTACCGTCGTCTTCGTGATAGGCGTGGTTGTCATGCTGTTCGCCATGTTCCAATTCATCCAGAATGAACTCGCTCCCGAGGAAGACCAGGGGGTCATCTTCACTTTCTCGCAAGCCCCCGATCACAGTAGCCTCGACTACCTGAACAAATACACCGCACCCTACATCGATATATTTCGAAACTACCAGGATGAATATCAATCGTCATTTATGGCGAACGGATTTGCCGGACCGACCGTTTCCTTTGCGGGTATGCTGCTTAAGCCCTGGGAAGATCGCAGCATGAGTTCGATCGAAATGATTCCACAAATTCAAATGGCGCTTGATCAACAACCGGGATTGCAAAGTTTCGCATTTAATCCACCTTCATTACCTGGTGCCAGCGGCAATACCCCGGTTGAATTCATTCTCAAGACCCAGCAAGGCTATGATCAGCTATACGGGGTGGTACAACAGATACTCAACAAGGCCCGTGAAAGTGGTAAGTTTTATTTTATCAAAAGCGATTTTAACTTCAGCAAACCGGAAATACGGATCAGTGTCGATCGCGAACGTGCCGAGTCGATGGGTATCTCGATGCGCGAAATCGGTCAGACCCTCGGGGTGATCCTGGCCGAGGGTTATGTCAGCCGCTTCAACCTGGCCGGGCGCAGCTATAAGATCATTCCACAGGCACGTCGCACAGACCGTGAGAACGCAGAGATAATCAGTCAGTACTACGTTTATTCCGATAGCGATGAACAGATCAGTCTGTCGTCGCTGGTCGAGTTAGATTATACCTCCGTGCCACGCGAGCTGGTTCAATTCCAGCAGCAAAACGCTGCTAAAATCGATGCAGTACCAGGCGTACCCCTCGGCGAAGCGCTGCAGTACTTACGCGAAGTTACCGAGGAAATTGCACCGGCCGGCTATACCTTCGATTACCAGGGACAATCCCGCCAATTGATTCAGGAAGGTTCGGTGCTGGCGCTTACATTTGGTTTCGCGATAATCGTCGTATTCCTGGTACTGGCCGCACAATACGAAAGCCTGCGTGACCCCTTCATCATTCTGACAACGGTGCCATTGGCAATGTTCGGTGCCCTGGTGCCGATGTTTCTATGGCAGGTATCAATGAATATCTACAGCCAGGTCGGGCTGATTACGCTGATCGGACTGGTCAGCAAGCACGGGATCCTGATCGTCGAATTTGCCAATGAGATTCAGAAAAACGATAACCTGTCACCGGTCGACGCCGTAATCAAGGCCGCCTCGATCAGATTGAGACCGATTCTTATGACGTCCTTCTCAACCGTTATCGGCATCATGCCCCTGGTTATTGCGACCGGTGCGGGTGCCGCCAGCCGCCAGTCCATCGGTATCACCATCGTATCGGGATTTGCAATCGGGACCCTGTTCACCCTGTTTGTTTTACCGGTGATTTATACTTTCTTTGCCGGTGACCATCGACCCAAAGCTGTTGTCGATGAAGAACTGTCACCCGCTCGACTAGTTTAGACTGTCACGCAAATAGGCCGATTCGGCCAGCACCCATTCGCGGAATGCAGCTACTTTATCGATACAAGCCTTATGCGGCGTGGTGACCAGGTGATAGTTCAATTTTACCGGTAAGCGTGCCTTGAACGGTTGCACCAGTCTCCCTGCCGCAATTTCGGGTTCTGCCATCACGCTCGCCAAAAGCGCAACCCCCTGTCCTTCCATGGCGGCCTGGAACAGTAAATCAGACTGATTGAAATAAATTCCGTGATCGGAGTCGACACCCTCGGCATCGACAACCCTGAGCCACATTGCCCAGTCCGGCCAACCCGGGTCCAGTTCATCGTAGTTACTGTGCAGCAAGGTGTAATGTTTCAAATCAGAAACTTTTTTTAACCCTTTACCCTCACGGATTAGTTCAGGGCTGCAAACCGGTATTAAATCAAACGAAAATAAAAAAACGGTCTCGAGTTCGGGATATACCCCATCGCCAAATCGTATACCGACATCGATATCTTCATGCTGGAAATCGACCAGCCGATCAGAGGTATCAATGCGAACATCGATGTTCGGGTGTAATGACTTGAACCTGGCCAGTCGCGGTATCAACCACTTAGAAACAAAAGAAGGCGCAGAGGTAATCGTTAACGGACCATCGCTGCGTCTCTGGCGCACCAGGTTGACCGCTTCGCTGAATTGTTCAAAGCCCGCGCTGATCATCGGCAGAAACAGCTGGCCCGCATCGGTCAGGACAATAAGCCGGTTCATACGCTTGAAAAGCTTGATTTCGAGAAACTCTTCCAGCAGTCGGATCTGCTGGCTAATCGCACCCGGGGTCACGTTTAACTCCCGCGCTGCCTCGGTAAAGCTCAAATGCCTGCCGGCAACCTCAAATGCTTGTAGTGATTTTAATGGAGGCAATCTATTCATGTTAGTTTTTCTAAATTGAAAATGAAAATATATCGTTTGTGAGCATCGAACACAATAGCTATATTCGGTTCGTGCCAAATATGTTTAATAACTTTCACGAGAGGATAACTAAAATGAAATTACTCCAATTTGCAGTTGCATCCATTGTTGATGCGAATACAGGTAACGGACTCGTGCATAGCGGCGGGCGTATCGATTACGCTGCAGCCGAAGATCACGGACGTGCAATTCGAGCAAAGACAGTTGCAGCTTTGATCAGCTCAATCAAGGATCAGATCAGCAACGCCATTTCAAATTTCAGGAAGCGTGCATTACAACGTCGTGGGCTGGCCCAATTATCCCGCCTGGATGATCGGTTGCTCAAGGACGTCGGTCTTACCCGGGGAGACCTGGTCGCTGTAGAGCGGGGGCATACTACCCTCGCAGAACTGGCACCAGCACACCGAACTGATAAAGCAGATAAGGCTGTTATGCGGACAGTGCCTGACCGGATCCAGCATATTAAAGCGGTTAACGAAACCTGCTATGTCGAGGAAAAGTGTGCCTGAATTAATTCAAAAGGGGTCGGAACCGACTTCGACCCCTTAGTCTCGCAGTATTTCGTCGGCCCAGGAGTTCACCAGGAACCGCGCTATCGAGTCTCGTCTTGGCAGACAAAAATAATCTCCGTCGTCGCCCCACTCGCCGAATTCCCGCAACTGCTCTGCTTCGAACCAATACGCCTCTTCAATCTCGACGCCGTCCACCACGATCTCCCTGGTCAGCGCCTCGGCCCTGAAACCCAGCATGATGGAAGACGGAAAGGGCCAGGGCTGTGAGGCCTGGTACTCGATTTTTCCGACCTTGATGCCACATTCTTCGAAAACTTCCCGCGCGACCGTCTCTTCCAGGCTTTCCAGCGGATCGACGAAACCCGCCAGGGTCGACATCATGCGGCTCGGAAAGCGTGAATTACGCGCTAGTAGACAACGCGGCTTTCGAGGATCCGAGCGATCCTCAACCAGCATAATCACCGCAGGGTCGGTACGTGGAAAATGCATGCGGGCACAACTGCTGTTGGTACAACGGCGCATGTGGCCACCGTTTTCGCTTTGCGTCGGGCTGCCGCAGATACCGCAAAAACGGTGATTTCGATTCCAGAACAGCAGCCCACGCGCATAGGCGAGCTGTGCCGCCTGATCTGAATCCAGTAGCCAGCCGACGTCCCGCAGATCAACAAATTCGTTATTACCGATATAGTCCGCGAGCGCATCATCATCATGGCCAGAAACATCCAGCGCGAACATCGGGCCTTGATGATCCAGGCCGAGAAACACTAGCTGTTCGGATTCCTCGGCCAGGGTGCCTATTTCGGCTTTTGGGAAATGGATGACTTCCGGGGCTTCAAGCTTGCGGTCGTTCCAGCGCATCAGGCTTTTATCGTTTCTGACGATAAAAATACGACACTGCTGCCGGACCCACTGCTGTTCGAGCCATTCACGGTTCTTGCGTGACTCGCTGGCCCGGTCCAGGCTTAATTCACGGTAATAAATCACCGCGTTAGCTTATCACGAAATACCGGCAACCCGCGGCTGTTGGATAGCCACTCAGGAAGGGTTTTGTTTACGGTAATTCTCGATTGCCCGCTTTAGCTTGTCATACTCATCGCAGCCGAAAAAACATTCCTTATCCAGGATCGCAAGCCGCTCATCGGCTTTTTCAGGTTGCCCGAGTTGCAAATAAAGCTCGCCAAGGTACTCGTTGGCACCACGATGATCGGAGTCGATTTTCAAAGCATTCAGGTAATTTTCCATCGCAACATCGAAGTGGCCCAGTTTACGATGGCTATAGGCCAGCAGATTAAGCAAGTCAGCGTTATCAGGCTTATCACGCAAAGCCTCGTCGAGTTCGGTAATCGCCTGCTGGTATTTCTCATCTTCAATTAGCTGCTGGAATGGTGCCAGTGGGGAATCTTTGTCGTTATAACCGCCATCAGCATGAACCGGAGTCAATCCGAAGCCAGCGGTCAGCAACGCAATCATCAACGTTGTAATTTTTAGCATTTGTTCACCTCTATCTTTGAGCCGTAGATATTATCAAAATTAAATTTCCTGCCGGGACCCATTAAGCAATCACAGCAGCCGATTTAAGCTCTTCGAGCTGACGTTCGTTTAAACCCAGCAATCCTTCGAGTATCTCATGATTATCATGCCCCAGCTCACCACCCGGCCATCGAGTACCGCCTGGCGTACGCGAAAGCCTGGGCACCAGTGCCGGAATTTTCAAAGGTTGCCCGTCAATCTCAACCGTTTCGAACAATCCCCGGGCATTGAAATGCGCATCATTGAGCATATCTTCGACATTGTAGATTGGACCGGCCGGCACCCTGGCCTGATCGAGCCTATCAAGCAGGTCTGCGGATTCGTTAGCGGCACACCATTGCGATAATACCGAATCTATTTCGGCTTCGTGTTCTACCCGTCCCGGATTGCCCGCCAGGCGCGGGTCATCAGCCATCTGCGGATGCTCCGCTGCAACCATCAGGCGCTGAAAAATAGAATCGCCGTTACCGCCAATAACAATAAACTTGCCGTCTCGACAACGGTAGGTATTGGTCGGCACGATCCCGGTAACGGTACTACCCGAGGGTTCGCGGATTACGCCGTTACCATCGTACTCCGGCACTACCGCTTCCATCAGGTTGAACATCGACTCGACCAGCGCCACATCAACGACCTGCCCGGCTCCACTCGATTGCTTCTCCAGCAGCGCCATGGTAATTCCCAGCGCAGCGTGGATCCCTGAAATCGTATCGCCGATACTGAGATTAGGTCGCACCGGCGCTTCGCCGGGGTGACCGTTGACATAGCGAAATCCACTCATGCCTTCACAAACCGAGGCAAATCCGGGTTTACTCGAATAGGGTCCGTCCTGTCCATAGCCGGATATACGTGCATAAACCAGCCCCGGATTACTGTCCTTAAAATCCTCCGGTCCAAGACCCCATTGTTCGACCACGCCGGGTCTGAAGTTTTCAATGACCACGTCGGCCTTGTCGACCAATTGACGCACCAGGTCAATACCCCGATCGGTCTTCAAATCGATGGTGACAGATTTCTTGTTGCGAGCTAGCGACCTCCACCATAAAGAGGTATCCCCGCGCATCTCACGCCAGCGCCGAATAGGGTCGCCACCCCTGGGTGGTTCTATCTTGATTACCTCGGCACCAAAATAGCCCAGCATGCATCCCGCAAACGGCCCCGCCAGCAGTTGGCCCAGTTCGATAACCCGATATCCCGCAAGCGGTCCCGATGACTTCATAAACTACCCCGGTACAATAGAATGTCTTGCGAAATGGTACTCAGGATGAGCCTGTGTGGCCAGTCGAATCCAGTATCCCGGTGTTCGCATAAATCTAGTGCATGTGTATTCCGATTGAATTACCATTAATCGTCACCCAAGAGTTTGCTTTAATGTCACCCGTAGTACTCGCCGATTCCGGCCCCGAAATTAAGATTTTCGTGCTTGATACCAACGTTTTGATGCATGACCCCTCTGCCCTCTTCAAGTTCCAGGAGCACCATGTGTACCTGCCGATGACCGTGCTTGAGGAACTGGACAATGCCAAGCTCGGGGTCTCGGAAGTTGCGCGCAACGTGCGTCAAACCAACCGCTTTATCGATGAAATACTGACCGCGCAAAAAGAAGTCGTTATCGAGCAGGGTCTGCAGCTAAACCAGTTCAGCGCTGCGGAAGAACCCTACAAGTGCAGCGGACGCCTGTTTTTTCAGACCCAGGCACATGGTTCCAATCTTCCGCAATCGCTGCCGGGAAACAAGAATGATAATTCGATTCTGAATACTATCATCGCACTCAAGAATGAAGTTGAGAATCACGAAACTGTCCTGGTTTCAAAAGACATCAACCTGCGCATCAAGGCGACAATTCTCGGCATCAAAGCCGAAGATTATGCCAATGACCAGGTCGTCGATGACCTGGATCTGCTATTCAGCGGTTCATATCAGCTAGCCGAGGACTTCTGGGAAGCTCACGGCAAGCAGATCGAAAGCTGGCAGGAAGAAGGCAAGGCCTACTACGAAGTCCAGAGCCTGAATGGCGAAGCATGGTTCCCCAATCAGTTCATCTATATCGATGATGAATTCGAGGCTATCGTGCGCAGGAGGAACGAGGCGGGATTCCTGATCGAAGTCTGTCAGAATTTCTATGGCCAGCGGCATTCGGTCTGGGGCATTAATGCACGCAACCGCGAGCAGAATTTTGCATTCAATTTATTAATGGATCCGGAAATCGACTTTGTCACGCTATCGGGCAGCGCCGGGACCGGTAAAACTTTGCTGGCACTGGCCGCAGGTCTGACCCAGACGCTGGACCAGGGCCTCTACAAGGAAATTATAATGACCCGCGTGACGATTCCGATTGGTGAAGATATCGGATTTCTGCCGGGTACAGAGGAAGAGAAGATGACGCCCTGGATGGGTGCCTTGATGGATAACATGGAAGTGCTTACCGGCAGCGATCAGAAGGATTCCTGGGAACAGGCCGCGACTAACGATTTACTGCGCAACCGCATCAAGATCCGATCACTGAATTTCATGCGTGGACGTACTTTTCAGAACAAGTTCATCATTATCGACGAGGCACAAAACCTGACCTCGAAACAAATGAAAACACTAATTACGCGCAGCGGCACCGGCACCAAGATCGTCTGTCTTGGCAACCTCAAGCAAATTGATACGCCTTACCTGACCGAAACCACCTCAGGCATGACATACGTGGTTGATCGGTTCAAACACTGGGAACACAGTGGACATATCACGCTGATGAATGTCGAGCGCTCGCGACTCGCCGACTACGCTTCCGATATGCTTTAAACCGGGTCTAGTCAGCCAGGCTAATTCCACTGGTGTCAGGTGGTGGTGGTTCCTGCTCCTTCTTGCTGTCGCTCAGATCGCTGCCAACCGGCGCAATATCAAAACCGGTGATATCGATATCTGGCTCTTCGGCTTCCTTGTATTCATCCTGTAACTCGCTGCCAACCGGTGCGATCGATACCGCCAGGTCTTCAATCTCATCCCCGGTTATTCCAAGTGGATCAGTTTGTGGCGGCGGTTCAACTTCACCATCGTAGCTGGTTTCGTATTCCGTTGGAGGTGGTGCCGGCTTTGCTGCAGTTTCAGCGGTCGGCGTTGCGGCCGCCGGTTGAGCCGCTGCTGGTTGAGCTGGCGCAGCCTCACCACCGGTTGAACTTATCTCACATTCAGCACCGGCACGATTAAGCGCCGTTTTATATTTAGCGGCAGTAGCCTGGTCGATATTTTTTTTGATTACGATACGCTTGCCGGAAAACAACTGTGCCAGCTTGGCATCATCGGCATTGAACATTTTGCCAACCCTGGCCTTAACTTCTTCCAGATTCGCGCCTTCACTAACCTGGCCTGAAAACGCGACTTCGAATAATTGATCACTCATGTCATGATTCCCTAGCTACTGAACTATACTATAGACCAAATTTTAACACTCTGAACGATGACCAAAAACACGGAAATAACACGCCTTACGCCTCGCGGCAACATGGACATCCTGTCGCAGCTCGAGGTGAATCAGTTGAAACAGGGCAGCCAGGACGACGGACTTTACGAGACGTTTCGCCGTTGCTCGCTGGCCGTATTGAACGTCGACAGTACCACCGATGACGCTCGTGAAGTGCTGGAGCGTCATCGGGACTTCGAAATTCACGTGGTGCAACAGGAGCGCGGACTCAAGCTGGAGATCAAAAACGCACCCGAAAGTGCATTTGTCGATGGCAAGGTCATCATCGGAATTCAGGAACAATTGTTCGCCGTACTGCGTGACGTTTCGTATGTAAAGAACAAGATCGCTCTAAACCAGATCTTCGACACGAACACCAGCGAGGGAATCACCAACGTGGTGTTCCATATCCTGCGCAACGCACGCATACTGGTTCCGGAAATCGAACCAAACCTGGTTGTATGCTGGGGCGGACATTCGATTGGCCGGGTTGAATACGACTACTGTAAAGATGTGGGCTACCAGCTGGGCCTGCGTAACCTGAACGTCTGTACCGGCTGTGGTCCCGGCGCCATGAAAGCACCGATGAAAGGCGCCGCGATCGGTCACAACAAGCAGCGAATCCGTCGTGGCCGCTACGTCGGTCTGACCGAGCCGGGCATCATCGCTGCCGAATCCCCCAACCCGATCGTCAACGAGCTCGTCATTCTGCCGGATATTGAAAAACGACTCGAAGCTTTCGTGCGCGCCGGCCATGGGATCGTCGTGTTTCCGGGAGGAGTCGGCACCGCCGAAGAGATTCTTTTCATCCTGGGCATCCTGCTGAACCCTGCGAATCAGCATATTCCGTTTCCCTTGATATTGAGCGGCCCTGCCAGCTCCAGGGATTATTTCAAACAAATCGACGAGTTCATCAAGCTGACACTCGGCCGTGAGGCGCAGGAACATTACAGCATTATCATTGATGATCCAGTCAAGGTCGCACGTGAAATGGCAGCCGGAATGGAATCGGTGCGCAACTTCCGGCGTGAACATTCAGATGCCTATTACTTCAACTGGATCCTCAATATTGATCACCAGTTTCAAAAACCGTTTGATCCAAGCCATGAAAATGTTGCCGCGCTAAGCATCAGCCGCGACCAGCCCTTGCATTTACTCGCGGCCGATCTGCGCCGGGCATTTTCGGCCATAGTAGCCGGTAATGTTAAAGCGGACGGTATCCAACGGATCGAGCAACATGGTCCTTTTGATATTAGTGGCGAGAAAAATATCATGCAATCTCTGGACGATTTACTGCATTCCTTTGTCGATCAACAACGCATGAAAGTGCCTGGCAAAGCCTATACCCCTTGTTATCATCTGAACAAGCAGTAACAATACAGCTGCAAGAAAATACACCAGGGACAACATGAGTTCAATCAGGGCCATTGCAATAAAGAATCGACCCCGCGTAGCGATGCAGGTCATCGATAGCGCAAAGATTACCGTCGAAAACGGAATTCTTGGTGATTTTCGGGGAACCCAGCAAGGACGCCAGATAACCATCCTGAGTGAATCAGCCT
This sequence comes from Gammaproteobacteria bacterium, assembly GCA_029288195.1. Lineage (GTDB taxonomy): Bacteria > Pseudomonadota > Gammaproteobacteria. The sequence continues at coordinate 14,701 of JARFPR010000278.1, forward strand.
GGCGTAAAGCCTGTGCCGAGATCGATGCTGACCTGCCTTGGACCACGCGCCGCGTCAACCTGCTTGTCGATGAAGTTGAATTTGATGCCTCTTACGTGGGCAAAACCGTACGCATCGGCGACGTGGAATTGATGGTGACCGAGGAAACCGACCCCTGTTCACGCATGGATGCACAGCACCAGGGTTTAACCGCAGCCTTGACTCCGGATTGGCGGGGCGGGATAAGTTGTAATGTCATAAAACCGGGTGATATCAAGATCGGCGATCAAATCGATTTCGATTGAATGCGTAACATTTCCCTTTCAATTCGGATTCCGTTAATGCAATAGGTGACAACGCTGACAAAGACCACTGCGCTGCCGATCAAGGTTAACCAGCTCGGTTTTTCACCGATCCCGATCCAGACCCAGATTGGACCGAGAATCGATTCGGTCAGCGAGAAAAGGGCAACTTCGGACGCCATGATATAGCGCGCCGCGACGGTGAAGCACCAGAACCCGATACCAAACTGTAGACAGCCCATGGTGATTGCAATTGCCAGGTCGTGGCTTGAAATGACAAAGGATTCAACGAAAAACGCCGCAACCCCACCCATCACGATCCCGCTGAGACAGGTCGCCGGCAGCATATCGGTTCCGCGTTTATCGCGGATTATCAGCAGAAAAATCACGAAAGACGCGACCACGCCGAGTGCAGCGACATTGCCGGCCCAACGACCTTCGAGCAGGCCATCAGCGAACATCAGGCCGATACCGGCTAGCGACACCAGCATCGCAATGACGCCGAAACGAGAAGTCCTCTCACCGAGCAGCAACCAGGCCACGAACGCCGTAGCCAGTGGCGCGGCACCGATTATAAACACGGCATTTGCAACCGTGGTCAGCAGGATAGCGAAGATATAGCAAATCGAGCCAAGCCCCAGCACCAGTGCCGCCCAGAGCCCGGGCTTGCCAATCGCCAGGAATGCCCGACCGATACCCGAGCGATAACGAATCAGCAGTAACAGAAACAAGGTTAATGAGAAGGTAAAACCGCGGTAGAACAGAACCTGCCATCCGCTTGCGGATTCGATGTTACGTAACAGGATTCCCGAGGTGCTAAGGAAAAAGCCGCCGATAATAACCAGCGTTACACCATAACTGTAGCGGCGCTCCACTAGTGCTCTTCCAGACTTATGATTGCGGTTTCAGGGAACCTTGACGACTGCCCTGCCCCTGATTTTTCCCGCCAGAATATCTTCCGCCGCTTGCGGTAAATCTGCGAAATCCAGATCGAATGACAGGCTATCCAGCAAATCCAGGTCCAGATCGGAAGCAAGTCGCTGCCAGGCGATTTTGCGCCTCGAAATCGGTGCCATCACCGAGTCAATACCGTACATTGAGACGCCACGTAGTATAAACGGCGCAACCGTAGTCGGCAGGTTCATCGACTCGGCCAAGCCGCATATGGCTACCGCACCACCATACTTGAGCTGACTGAGGACGTTGGCAAGCGTGTTGCCACCGGCGACGTCGATCGCTCCACTCCACAGTTCCTTGCCAAGCGGGCGCGCTTTGTCTGAAAAATCCGCTCGATCCCTCACCTCCGCGGCGCCCAGACCCAGTAAAAAGTCTTTTTCATTCATGCGTCCGGTAGTCGCCACCACGCGATGTCCAAGCCGACTCAAAATCGCAACGGCGATACTACCGACCCCGCCCGATGCACCAGTGACCAGGATATCGCCGTCGCCGGGTTTGATACCATGGTCTTCCAGCGCCATGATGCTCAACATTGCGGTATATCCCGCGGTACCAATCGCCATCGCGTGGCGTGTATCGAGGCCTTCCGGTAGCGCCACCAGCCAGTCGCCACTGACCCGCGCCTTTTGCGCGTAGCCACCGGAATGCCCTTCGCCAACCCCAAATCCGTTAAGGATTACGCGGTCACCGGCGCTGAACCCGGAATAGCTGGATTCGGTAACCGTGCCGCTGAAATCAATACCGGGCGTGAGCGGGAACTTACGAATAACCGGTGACCTGCCGGTTAGCGCCAGGCCATCCTTGTAATTAAGCGTGGTGTATTCGACGTCAACCGTGACATCGCCTTCCATCAAATCATCATCGCTTAGCTGCGTAAGCACACAGCGTTGGCCCTCGTCACTTTTACCAATCTGGTAAGCCTGAAATTGTTCCGACATGCATCAACCCCGTAGAAATTCTATTTGTAATACAAATCATGTTAAAGTAATTGCTCCGCAAATGCATCACCAAACCAGGAACATAACTGTGCAGGAAAACACAATCGTCAAGGCCAGTATTTCGAAACAAATTGCCGAGCAACTGCGCGCGGCCATCGTTGCCGGCCAGTTCAAAATTGGTCAGCGTTTGCCCACCGAAGATGAGCTGGCACAACGCTACGGCGTTTCGCGTCCCAGCGTGCGTGAAGCCCTGAAGCGGCTCGCCGCACAGAACCTGGTGCGCGCAAAACGCGGCCCGACAGGTGGAAATTTCGTGGTTCAGCCAAGCTATGCTGAACTGGCCGAGTCCCTGAGCGGCGCAGCCACCCTGCTGGTTGGCATGGGGGCCCTTGGAATCGAAGAAATTATCGAGGCACGACGTGCCTTGCAGGGCAGCTGCATCGATCTTGCAGCTAACAACGCAAGCGCAACCCATATCCAGAATATCGAGGCTGCCTTAAATCGTCAGCAAGATCCCGGGATCAGTGATGAAGCATTTTGCCAGGCCGACGTCGCCTTTCACCGGGCCCTGGTCGATGCCACTGACAATGGCATGTTGCGTTTCGTCATGTATACCGTAATCGAGGCACTGATTCCGGTTACCAACATGGTGGTAACGGTGGTGCGTGAGCGCAGCGATATTATCTCCCTGCATCGACAAATGCTCGAGCATCTCAAACAGGGTGACAGCGACGCGCTCAAGAAACGTATGGATGAATTACTGGATTACCTGTTGCAGAAGTTCGAACAGGCCAGCGCTTGCAGGGCTTAGGTTAAAGTAAGACTGTCGGTACTTAACAGAAAGTAAGCCGAGATCCCGACCAGCAACAGAATACCCAGTAAACCGATGACCGCCAGGCGACGGTCGACAATATGCTCCTGTTCGAAGCCTTGAATTAATTCGTGAATGCCGGCTAGTGCACTGGCAGCAAGCTTGTGTTTTTTATAGCCCTCAATAACCTGTTCTGATCTCGAAGCCTGTGACATAGCGCCTGTTTTTAGTTGACGTATATATTTATAATAGGGGTCGTCCAGGGCTAAAGCAACTGTAACTGTTTCACAGCAAGAGCGAGACTATAAATTGATTCCCATCATTCTATCCGGCGGTTCCGGCACCAGGCTATGGCCATTGTCGCGCAAAATGTATCCGAAGCAGTTTTTGAGCCTGCTACACGATGAGACCATGCTGCAAAGGACATTGTCACGCCTCGACGGACTGGAACATGCGGCTCCCGCGGTGGTATGCAACGATGAACACCGCTTCATAGTTGCCGAACAGGCGCGCCAGCTCGGTATCGAAGACCTGTCGATCATTCTCGAACCCTTTGGCAGGAACACTGCGCCAGCTATCGCGGTTGCCGCGATTCACGCCGCCGGACTCGCCGACGATCCGATCCTGCTGGTACTTTCCGCAGACCACGAAATAGCTGACGAGAAGGCGTTTCACGATGCGGTAGAAAAGGCCCAGCCGTTGGCCGAGGCGGGCAAACTGGTGGCTTTCGGGATTGTCCCCACTAATGCCGCTACGGGTTACGGTTATATTAAACGCGGAAAAGCCGAGGGTAACGGATTTGTGGTCGATCAATTTGTCGAAAAACCCGATCGCGACACGGCCGAGGAATACCTGGCCACGGGAGATTACTACTGGAACGGTGGTATGTTTATGTTCAAGGCACAAACCTATCTGCAGGAACTGGAAAAATTTAAACCGGATATTGTCAGCCATTGCCAGCTTGCCGTTGGCAACCTGCAGGAAGATATCGGCTTTTTACGACTGGATGCGGACGCTTTCTCTAATTGCGAGCCCGAATCTATCGACTATGCAGTAATGGAAAAAACCGACCTGGCCTGCGTGGTGCCGATGGACGCTGGCTGGAGTGATATCGGCAGCTGGTCGTCGCTATGGCACCAGGGCGAAAAGGATAAGGCCGGAAATACCACGCACGGCGATGTGATGACAAGCAACACCGAGAATTCGTTTGTGCACGCAGAAAGTCGCCTGGTCGCCACGGTTGGGGTCAAAGATCTCGTAATTGTGGAAACCCATGACGCGGTGCTGGTGGCGGACAAGGAGCAGGCGCACGAGGTAAAGCAAATTGTCGAGCAACTCAAACGGGAGCAACGCGAGGAAGAGAACTTTCATCGCATCGTTTACCGTCCCTGGGGTAGTTTCGATTCCGTGGATGAAGGCGACCGTTACAAGGTCAAACGCATAACCGTCAGCCCGGGAGCCCGGTTGTCCAAGCAGAAGCATCGTCACCGTGCCGAACACTGGATTGTGGTCAAGGGTATGGCCCGCGTATTTCGCGACGACGAAATTCTGGAACTGCATGAAAACGAGTCAGTATTCATTCCTATCGGGGCCACTCACTATATCGAAAATCCGGGCAGCATACCGCTCGATATCATCGAGGTGCAGACGGGATCCTACCTGGGTGAAGATGACATCGTCCGCTTTGATGATATTTATGGGCGCAGCGACTCCTAAATTTCATCAATCATTGACCTGAGTCAGTCCGCCCTGCCGACGAAGTAGGATATTTAAAGCCTATGAGCGATAAGGACCCACTCAAATTCGACGATACCCTGCTCGAAGAGGAACTGGTTTACCCCGACTGGTTCAAGCTCAGCCTCGGCGATCTGAACGAAGATATCGACGAAGCACGACAAAGGGGAAAATTTGGAATAGTGGTTTACTTCGGACAGAAGCGCTGCTCCTACTGCGAAAAGTTCTTCGAGATCAATCTAACCGACAGCACCACCCAAAATTACCTGCGCGAACATTTCGATGTAATACCCGTCGACATCTGGGGTATCGAGGAGTTTGTCGATACCAATGGCAATACCTACAGCGAACGTGAACTCGCGTTGCGCTACGACACTAACTTCACCCCGTCACTGGTATTCTATGATCGCAAGGGAAAGCCGGTTTATCGACTGCGGGGTTATTATCCGCCGTACCAGTTTCGTGCGGTACTGCATTATGTCGCCGAGGGCTTTTTCCGTGTTGAGAAATTTCGCGATTACCTTGAACGCGCGGAACCCAGCTTATTTTTCACCTCGGGCGATTTGATTGAACGCGACTTTCTGATGCAACCGCCATATAACCTGGATCGCGGTAAACAATACTCGGACAAACCGCTCGCAGTCATATTTGAGCAGGGGTCGTGTCATACCTGCGAATTGCTTCACAGCGGACCACTGATGCAAGACGAAATTCTCGAGGAAATCGCAAAAATGGACGTGGTACAGCTCAACCTGTTTGCGGATACCGAGGTGACTACTCCGGGGGGTATAAAGACCACGGCTAAGCAGTGGGGAAAAGACCTCGGTCTGTTTTATACTCCGACCATTATATTGTTCAGTCCCGGTGGACAGGAAATTATGCGCATTGATTCAGTGGTTCAGTTTTATCGGCTCTGGGGTGCACTCGATTACGTTAATAAACGAGTTTACGACAGGGGTATCGATTACCAGGGCTGGCGTTTGCAACAGCGCGAAACCGCCGAATAAGAAATCGGTCCATGAATACAGATGCTGACATGCGAAAATCCCTGTCGCGCAAGGTGATCGAAAGTTGCCTGGCGATGAATGCGCAGGGAATCAACCAGGGCAGCGCCGGCAATATCAGCGTGCGTTTCGAGGATGGGTTTCTGATTACACCATCGGGCATACCGTACCAGCAGCTGCAGCACGAACATATCGTATTTATCGATATGGACGGTAATTGCCGGGATCCACTGGCACCATCGAGCGAATGGCGTATGCACCGGGATATCTACGTTAACCGGCCACAGGCGGGTGCGGTACTACACGCACATTCAATCTTCGCCACCGCACTATCCTGCCTGCGACTTGATATTCCTGCCTTTCATTACATGGTTGCAGTTGCCGGTGGTAACGATATTCGCTGTGCCGATTACGCTCTGTTCGGTACGCAGGCGTTGTCCGACAACATGCTGGCTGCACTCGATGACCGGCGCGCGTGCCTACTCGGAACCCACGGTATGATTTGCTATCACGATAACCTGGGCAAGGCACTTGGACTCGGGATCGAGATCGAAACCCTGGCAAAACAGTACTGGTATGCGCGCCAGGCTGGTGAGCCGGTTATTCTCGACGAGGCTCAAATGGCCGAAGTACTGACAAGGTTTGAAAGCTACGGCAAGCAACCTGTCGACGCGACTGAACTATGAATGTTGATGGAGTTGCCTACCGCAGCATCTGGATCAATGACGACGGCTGGTCGATTGATGTCATCGATCAAACCCGGTTGCCACATGCATTCGAAGTCAGGAACCTGCAAAACCTGGAGGATGCCTGCATTGCGATACGCGATATGGTGGTGCGCGGTGCACCGTTAATCGGCGCTACTGCAGCTTACGGATGTTACCTGGCGATGCGTGAGGACTCTTCCGATACCAACATGCAGAATACCTATACCCGTTTATTCCAGACCCGGCCAACCGCAGTCAACCTGCGCTGGGCACTGAATCGCCTGCATAACTGCCTGGAACCGTTGAAACCTGGCGAACGGGTTGAGAGTGCGTTTATCGAGGCAGGCAAAATCACCGAGCTGGATGTCGAAACCAACCAGTCCATCGGTGTTCATGGGCTTGAGGTAATCAGGCAAATAGCCGCTCAAAAACCGACCGGTGAAGCCGTTAATATCCTGACCCACTGCAACGCCGGCTGGCTCGCAACGGTCGACTGGGGTACCGCGACCGCGCCGATTTACATGGCGCACAATGAAGATATTCCGATCCATGTCTGGGTTGATGAAACCCGTCCACGCAACCAGGGTGCCAGCCTGACCGCCTGGGAACTGGGCCATCATGGGGTCCCGCATAGCCTGATCGTCGACAACCTCGGCGGGCACTTGATGCAGCATGGCATGGTTGACTTGTGCCTGGTTGGCAGCGATCGAACCACCCGCAGCGGCGACGTCTGCAACAAGGTCGGCACTTACCTGAAAGCATTGGCAGCAAAAGATAACGGCGTCCCGTTTTACGTTTGCCTGCCGAGCACAACAATCGACTGGAGCATCAATGACGGAGCACAGGAAGTGCCCATTGAGCAACGCGATGAAACAGAGGTTTCACAGGTAATGGGGAAGCTGCCCAGCGGCGATATCGGTCATGTCGCGATTGCCCCGGAAGGCACCCAGATCGTTAACTACGCCTTCGACGTAACCCCGGCAAGACTGATTACCGGCCTGATCACCGAACGCGCAATCGTCGACGCGTCTGAAAAAAGCCTGGCTGGTAAATTCCCGGAATTCTCGCTCAAGCAGGCTTGAAGCCTGCACCAACCCATACTCAGGTTTTACTAGTAATACTTGCGTATTACGGTCAGGCCGTCACCGATCGGAATCAGTGAGAGATCATAACGACCGGGTGCCTGCGCATAGATCCATTGATTGAGTTCGCGCAACGCAACCGTGTCGTCGCTGGTATCTTCAGGATTGGCGACCGAGCCACTCCAGAGTACATTGTCGAGCGTAATCAAGCCACCGGGACGAACCAGCGCCAGGCAAGACTCGACATAACCCCGGTAGCCACTCTTGTCCGCGTCGATGTAAGCAAAATCGTAGGCACCCTCAAAACCCTCGTCTAACAGGCGATCGAGGGTTTGCTGCGCCGGTGCAATTTGTAGATCGATCCGATCCTGAACCTTTGCCGCCTGCCAGTGCTCGCGCGCGATGCGGGTAAATTCTTCACTCACATCGCAGCAGGTCATCTTCAGTTTCGGCATCGCCATGGTCAATCTCAAGCTGGTGTAACCGGTAAAGGTGCCGATTTCAAGACCGTTTCTTGCATCCAGCATTTTGAACAACAACTTTAACAACTGCACCTGCTCGGGCGAACTGATCATATTGGCATCCGGCAGTTCCATTGTCTGCTCGCGCAGGCGCAGGCAGGCTTCCGGTTCATGTAACGAAACCTCGAGCAGGTATTGTTGCAGGGTTTCGTCGAGTCCTAGCGTCGCTGTCGACATAGTAATATCTCCTCAATGACTCAGGCTCACCAAAATCCTTAATCATTTTGGGGTTGAGTTTG
>JARFPR010000334.1 GCA_029288195.1 Gammaproteobacteria bacterium
GAGGTGGTCTCGTGGGCTCGGAGATGTGTATAAGAGACAGCAATATAACCGCCTGCAGTTCATCCAGGCGACTGTTAAAGCCGATGACATCATGGTGGTATTGCTTGCTGCTACCGTGATTGCGCAGCATTTTTATCCTGGCGGCAAGTTTGTCATCGTTGGTCGTAACCATGCCGCCATCACCATAACAACCCAGGTTTTTGCTGGGAAAGAAACTGAAAGCTCCGACACAACCGAGAGTGCCGGTAGTCTTTCCCTGGTAGCGAGCACCGAATGATTGTGCGCAATCCTCGATGACCAGCAATTCGAATTCGTCCGCAATGGCCTGGATTTCATTCATATCGGCAGCCTGTCCGAAAAGGTGTACTGGCAGAATTGCCCTGGTTTTACCGGTTACCACGGCCCTGATACTGTCAGGGTCAATATTTAAGCTCTGCGGCTGGATGTCGACAAAAACCGGAATTGCACCGACATAGCGGATAGCCTCCGCGGTGGCGATGAAAGTGAAGGCAGTGGTGATCACTTCATCCCCCGGCTGAATACCTGCCGCAAGCAGTGCCAGGTGAAGTGCATCGGTGCCGTTGGCACAGCTTATTGCATGCTTTGCACCCAGGTATTCGGCAGCTTCCTGGTCAAAAGCCTGCACATTGGGACCGAGGATAAATCGAGTTTCGGAAAGTGCCTGCAGGATTGAACTATCGATTTCATCCTTTAGGCTTTCGTACTGACCTTTGAGGTCAACCATGGGTATATTCATAATGATTCTGCTATTTGAGAAGTAATTGCGATGGCGGTTTCAAGTGCGCGTTTACCGTCTTCGCCGCTAACCTTTGGTTGTCCGCCGGTTGTAATTGCATTGATAAAGTCGAGAATTTCGAGGTTTAGTGCATCATTGTCTTCGAAGTGAAGCTCGCTGTGCGAAATATCCTTGAAGCCTGCCTCGTTATCGGTTTTCCCCTTACGATTTATCGCCAACATCTTGTCCTGGAAATCTGCCGACAGGTAGGCGTCTTTCTGAAAGATACGCAGTTTACGCTCACGCTTGCGACTGATACGACTCGCGGTTACGTTGGCGACACAATGGTTCTCGAATTCGATACGCGCATTGGCAATATCAATCGTCTCGGACAGCACCGATATTCCACTGGCTGATATTTGCCTGACCGGACTTCCGATCAGGTCGAGGATGATATCGATGTCATGGATCATCAAATCGAGAATAACGCTGACATCGGTAGCACGCAGTGTGAATGGCGCGAGCCGTGTGGATTCGAGAAACTGCGGTTTCTCGAGATGTTCCTCGATCCCGATCATGACGCTGTTGAAACGCTCGATGTGCCCAACCTGCAGGACCAGGTGCTGCTCGCGGGCAATATTTATCAGTGTTTCGGCTTCCGCGATCGATTCAGTGATCGGTTTTTCGATTAAACAGTGAATTCCTGCTTCCAGAAACTCTCTGGCAATTTTATAATGCAGGCTGGTTGGCACCACCAGGCTGATCGCATCTACCAGCGGAATGATATCGCGATAATTGGAGTAAACCTCGACACCATGTTTTTGCGCGACCTCCCGGGCATTGGCAGTATTGTTATCCACCACTGCAACCAGTTCACAATCGGATGCTGCGGCGTACTTATCTGCATGCCATTTGCCGAGGTGTCCGACACCGACAACAGCAACCTTGAGTAATTGAGACATAGTGTCAAAGGTAAAATTCGAACGGCGCATTATATATGGATGAAATCCCAATTGCGAAGCTTGTCGCTGGCGTAGACGAAGCCGGGCGAGGGCCTCTGGCTGGAGCGGTAGTCGCGGCCGCGGTCATATTGGATGAAAATCATCCGATTACCGGGCTGACCGATTCCAAGAAGCTGTCGGCTGAGCGCCGCCATATGCTTGAAGCCGAGATAAAACAGCATGCCATGGCCTGGTCTATTGCCGAAGCCAGTCACCATGAAGTCGATCAAATCAACATACTACAGGCTAGCCTGCTGGCAATGCGGCGAGCGTTACTGGGATTAAATGTAACTCCTGAACTGGTACTGGTTGACGGGAATCGTTTGCCCAGGCTTGAAAATTACCAGATGCGGGCGATTGTCAAAGGCGATCTGTACGAGCCCTGTATCTCGGCGGCCTCGATCCTCGCCAAGCAGTACCGCGATCGACAAATGCTGGAACTTGACCGGTTGTATCCGCAGTACCAGTTTGCCCGCCACAAGGGTTATCCAACCGAACTGCATCGGGAACTGTTAAAAGAGCATGGCGCATCACCGGTACATCGACGAAGTTTCAGACCGGTCAAGGAATTGCTGTAAATGAGTAACCGCTTTGTTCACTTGCACCTACACAGCGAGTATTCACTGCAGGATAGTACCGTCAGGTTGAAGCCACTGGTGCAGCAGGTGCGTGAACGTGGCATGGGTGCTGTTGCACTTACCGATCTGAACAACATGTTTGCGGTGGTAAAACATTACAAGGCTGCGACAGCGATGGGAGTGAAACCTATATTCGGTGCCGATGTCTGGGTGCGTCACCCGGATCGTAATGAAACCTTGAGCCGCCTGGTCCTGTTGTGCCTGAACGACCAGGGCTACCTGAATCTGAAAAAACTGGTTTCACGTGCCTACCTGGAAGGACAGACTGCTGATCGTGCCACCATCGACATAGATTGGTTACGTGCGGCGAACGATGGTTTGCTGGCCTTGTCGGCTGGCCTCGAGGGTGATGTTGGATTAGCTCTCAGGATGCAGAATACCGAACTGGCGGAATCCTGCCTGCAGCAATGGATCGAAGTGTTCAAGGACCGTTATTTCCTCGAGTTACAACGCACCGGGCGGGCGCATGAAGAAGCCTACATAACCCAGGCGGTAAACTGGTCAGGAACGTTGCAGGTACCCGTGGTCGCTACCAACGATGTCCGCTTTATCGATGCCGCGGACTTTGAATCCCACGAAGTCAGGGTATGTATCTGCACCGGCTTTACGCTCGAGGATGAGCGACGCCCCAGGCTTTATTCAGCCGAGCAATACCTGCGTTCGGCGGATGAAATGGCCGAGCTGTTCGCGGATATCCCCGAAGCCATAGAAAATACCGTGGCCATTGCCAACGCCTGTAATTTGCGGCTCGAACTCGACCAGGCCTTTCTGCCTGAATACCAGGTTCCCGAGCAATATACGACGGATAGTTATTTCCGTCATGTCTCCGAGCAGGGACTGGAGAAACGCCTCGAATTTCTTAAGGATCAGCTTCCACCAGGCGAACAACTCGATCGAGACCCCTATGACCAGCGACTCAAGATTGAACTGGACGTCATTATAGAAATGGGCTTCCCGGGATATTTTCTGATCGTCATGGATTTCATCGACTGGGCCAAGAATCATGCGATACCCGTGGGTCCGGGTCGCGGATCGGGTGCCGGTTCGCTGGTTGCCTATGCGTTGAACATTACCGACCTCGATCCACTGGCCTACGATTTACTATTCGAGCGTTTCCTCAATCCGGAACGGGTTTCAATGCCGGACTTCGATATCGACTTCTGCATGGACCGGCGTGACGAGGTTATTGAGTACGTGGCCGAACATTACGGGCGGGACCAGGTATCGCAAATTATCACCTATGGCAGCATGGCGGCAAAGGCCGTAATACGGGATGTTGGCAGGGTAATGTCGCACCCTTACGGTTTTGTCGATCGCATTGCGAAGCTGGTTCCTTTCGAGGTAGGAATAACGCTCGACCGGGCGCTGGAACAGGAAGAAGCACTGCTTGAACTTTATCAGCAGGACGAAGAAGTCACCATGCTGATCGACATGGCGCGCTCGCTTGAAGGTTTAACCCGAAACGTCGGCAAACATGCCGGTGGCGTGGTGATTTCACCCAGTGCGCTAACCGACTTTACCCCGCTCTATTGTGAACAGGGTGGTTCCGGCCTGGTCTCACAATACGACAAGGACGACGTCGAGTCCGTCGGGCTGGTTAAGTTCGATTTTCTAGGCTTGCGCACACTGACGATAATTGACTGGGCGGTGCGCGCCATCAACGCAGAAAATACTGGGGAAAAACTCGAAATCGAACGTATTCCGCTTGATGATCCGGAAACCTTCAAATTGCTTCAGTCATACCAGACCACGGCAGTGTTTCAACTTGAATCGCGTGGCATGAAAGATTTGATCAGGCGACTACAACCCGACAGTTTCGAGGATATCATTGCCCTGGTCGCACTGTTCCGACCGGGACCCCTGCAGTCCGGTATGGTCGATGACTTTATCGATCGTAAACACGGTCGTGCCCGGGTCGAGTATCCACACCCGGCGCTGGAAACTATTTTAAAACCCACCTATGGCGTAATTCTCTACCAGGAACAGGTCATGCAGATTGCACAGGTGCTTTCCGGTTACACCCTCGGTGGGGCCGATATGCTACGCCGCGCGATGGGCAAGAAAAAGCCCGAAGAAATGCAGCAACAACGCGCTATCTTTACCGATGGAGCGAAGGAAAACCAGGTCGAAGCCTCAACCGCAACCTCTATTTTTGACCTGATGGAGAAATTTGCCGGCTACGGCTTCAACAAGTCTCATTCGGCTGGTTATGCCCTGGTTTCCTACCAGACCGCGTGGCTGAAAACCCATTACCCGGCGGAATTCATGGCGGCTGTACTATCCGCCGACATGGATAATACTGACAAAATAGTCACGCTGATCGATGACTGTCGTAACATGAAACTTGATATTCATCCTCCCGATATTAATCGCTCGGTATACCAGTTTACCGCGGGCAAGGATGGTGTAATTTACTATGGCCTGGGTGCGATCAAGGGTGTGGGCCGAGCCGCCATCGAAAGTATTATCGATGCGCGCAGTGAACAGGAATACCGGTCGCTGGATGATTTTTGTAAGCGGGTCGATTCTGCAGGATCCAGCCGCAAGCTGTTAGAGGCACTGATAAAAGGCGGCGCAATGGATTGCTTTAGTGAAAACCGGGCGGCCTTGATGGCACATCTGCCCTATGCATTACAGGCAGCTGAACAACAGCAAAATAATCTTGATGCCGGCATCAGCGACATGTTCGACAGCATAGCGCCGGTAGCTGAAGCAGAACCCGATTTACCTGCTTGCGAGGCCTGGGACGAAAAGCAACGCCTGGTGCTTGAAAAAGAAGCGTTGGGACTGTTTCTAACCGGGCATCCATTGGCAATGGTTGAATCTGAAATCAGGCAGTTTGCCCCGACCCGGCTGGGGCAATGGCTGGAACGACTCGACAACGGCGGTAACGGCGAAAGATTTCGGCAAAAAGAGCAGGATGCCAGGGTTTGTGGGCTGGTGGTCGATATTCGTATGCGTAACAGCTTCAGAGGGCGCGAGGCCTTCGTCACGCTTGATGATCGCAGCGGACGAGTTGATGTGCGCGTGGTTCCCGATATGCTGGCTGAAATCGAACCGATCGTGCAAAAAGATCGGGTATGGGTAGTCGACGGCGGTATCGCCTACGATGACTTCAACAACGGTATCAAGCTGCGCGCGGCAAAAGTCCAGCTACTCGATGACTACCGCGCCGAGAATGCTCGAGCGTTACATATTAAATTAAATGGACATGGTGAACATGAGGTCGATGCCATTATTGGTGTGCTGGACGAATACAAATCTACGGATGCGATGCCGGTCGTTTTTCACATGCGTCGCGAAGACTACGAGTACCAGTTGCGTACCAACGCTGGCTGGTCATTAAAGCCGGATGAACGATGTTTGCTGGCGCTGCAACGCTGTCTCGCTCAAACCGAATTTTACTTCGAATACCAGTAGCTCCTGCCTTCTTGCGTGCTGATATTTTACGAGAATTGAACAACTCGGGACGGGGGCACGCACTGCCTCCTTGATCTAGATCAAGTTAGTAACATAAATCTACCTTTAAAGTTGAACGCTTAACAAAAACAACCAGAGGTAGCTATGAGAATCCAATCATTTTTGTCCGCATGTGTATTATCACTCGCAGCGGTGGGACTCGTGTCGCCGGGAACAGCCCTGGCGAAAGAACGAGTCGTATTTAGCGGCGGTCCGGCCGGTGGTACCTTCCAGGTCGTTGCCAACGCGATGCAGGTCTTTAAACCGATGAAAGCATCGAAGGATTTCAAGGTCAGGGCCCAGTCCTCAGCCGGTTCGGTAGAAAACCTGCGCAAAGTGAATTCAGGCAAGGCACAGATGGGCGTGGTCTATTCGGGGCACGTATTTCTGGGCAGAAACGGCCAGATGAAAAACGATGCCAATAAATACGAAGACGTGATGGCGGTAGCCTGGCTTTACGGCGCTCCCGGTCAACTGATTGTTCGTAAAGGGTCCGGCATCAAGAGCGTCAAGGACCTGGTGGGCAAGAAAGTCGGGGTTGGTAATGCCGGTTCCGGCGCATTTGCCAACTGCGAGCTGTTTTTCACCCACATGGGTGTCTGGGACAAGATCGAGCGCAATGCAATGGGCTATAACGATGCGGCCCAGGCTTTTGGTAACAACCAACTGGACGCTTTCTGGCTGTTTACCGCTTTTCCAAGTGGAGCCGTGATCATGGCCGCCCAGACCAACGATATCGAGCTTGTCGATCTCGGTAAAGATGCCGAAAGCAGTGGCTTTTACGACCAGTACCCTTATTTTTCCAAGATCACAGTGCCAGCGGACACCTATCGTGGTGTCGACTACGCAAGCAACTCGTTCCAGGATTCCGCGTTATGGGTAGCCAACTCGAAGGTTACCGACGACACGGTTTACAACATGCTGTCGATGATTTACACCGATGAAGGCCTGGCTCACATGAAAGAGCAGAAAAAGACTTTTAATCTCATGAGCCTGGATACTGGCACCCAGGGTGTTGTCACGCCATGGCACCCCGGCGCTGTCAAGTTCTGGAAAGAAAAAGGCATGATGTAGATTATTTCAAGCAATACAGGGGCGGCATCAAGCCGTCCCTGATTACAGGGAGTTATTAAAAAACAAATGCCAGCCTGATTGGTACCGATAACAACAATACCCCGGGGGAGAGATCATGCGAGTGGACGAAATGAACAAGTTCGAACAGGTCCTGTTCGATATTACGGCACTTGGCCTGGTGTTGTTTTATTCCTACTCGGCGGTTATTTCACCGGCGGCCACCCAGTTTCATCGCGGCATTTACGTTATCGCCACCTATTTCCTGGTATTCCTGGTGTATCGCTCGAAGGGCAATATTGGACGTGCCTGGGATTACCTGCTGATTCTCGTTTCTGTAGTTACGCTGGGTTACTGGATTGTCAATTTTGAAGTTATCAACTACCGTGCCGGTGCAGAAACCGAGCTGGATAAATGGATCGCTGTGGCAGGCGTGCTGGTGGGTGTCGAAGTGGCGCGTCGAGTGGTCGGCAATGCATTCGTCATTATCGGTTCCATCATGCTGCTTTACGGGGTATTCGGAGAATATGCCCCCGAACTGATTTCGCACGCGGGCGACACCTTTCCCGATTTATGCACCAGTATCTTCTATAAAAGCGACGGTGTTTTCGGAATCATGGCGAACGTACTGGCAACCTACATCATTTTGTTCGTGTTTTTTGGCGCATTCCTGGAAAAATGCGGTGCGCAAAGTTTCTTTATCGATTATCCACTGGCCGCGGTAGGCCACAAGATTGGTGGTCCGGGTAAGGTCTCGGTAATCGCCAGCGGCCTGTTTGGTTCTATCTCGGGGAGTGCCATCGCCAACACGGTATCCACCGGGACCTTCACCATTCCCATGATGAAAAAAGC
>JARFPR010000368.1 GCA_029288195.1 Gammaproteobacteria bacterium
AAGCCACCTGGGGAGAATGTCCACAAAAGTAGCTCCCAACCGGCGCAAGCGCCGGTTGGTCCATCCATGGAATCGCTTGGAGCCCGATGCGTCGGACCGCGGCATCCATGCCTCGCTACACTTTTGTGGACATTCTCCCCAGGTGGCTCTGCAAAATTTGAAAATAGATAGCTGGTTGAGGAATTACTAATGGGTGGCCTTGTCGCCCCAGATGGCGGTGAGGCGTTTATCGCGCCCGCAACCGAAGCGATAGTACTTGTATCGCAGAGGCGATTTCTTGTAGTAATCCTGGTGGTATTCTTCGTCACCCTTGATCGGGAAAAAAGTGGCCTGCTCGAGAATCGGTGTCACCACGGTCTGGTCTGGAAACATTTCAATTACCTTCTGCTTCGACTTTTCCGCAAGCTCGCGCTCTTCGTCATTGGCTACAAAAATTGCAGCTAGATAGCTTGGCCCCTTGTCGCAAAATTGCCCGCGCGCATCAAACGGATCATGGTTTACCCAGAAATGATCGAGGATTCCCTGGTAGTCAACTACCTCGGGATCGTAGGTTATCTCGACTGCTTCGTAATGACCCGTATGATCGCCGCGGTAGGTTGGATCGGGATGCGATCCCCCGGTAAAACCCGAAACCGCATTGGTGACGCCTGGCAACTTTTCGAAATCCGACTCTACACACCAGAAACAGCCACCCGCCAGAATTGCGCGGGCAGCAAAAGCAGGTTGTACGATCAGGCTCAGGATTGCGACGCTAGCCGCGAGTAGCAGTTTTTGCATAGTTAACACCTCGAATTAGAGCATAAGACCATTTGCCAGGCGACGAGTTCAACGAGTATATTCAAAGACCCGTTTAAAATTAGGTCAAAGTTATGGAATTCACTCGCAATGCAGCTTTGAAATCAATGCCGGCATGGCATTGCGTTAACATCTAATTTACATGGCGCCGGTTAGCCTCCCGTATAATGAAAATCCTGGTTATTGAAGACGACGCGGATATCGCATCGAATATCGGTCAGTATTTCGAGGACAAGGGCCACCAACTCGATTTTGCGTATAGTGGTAACCATGGCCTGGAACTAGCGACAGGCAATCGTTTCGATCTCATCATTCTCGATCTGATGCTGCCGGGCAAGGACGGCATCAGCGTTTGCCGTGAGTTTCGTGAGAAAGCCAGGCAAGATACCCCGATCCTGATGCTGACCGCACGCGACACCCTGGATGATAAGATTTCCGGCTTTGAAGCGGGTACCGACGATTACCTGGTGAAACCGTTTTCATTGCTCGAACTGGAAGTACGAGTACATGCGTTGACGCGCCGTGGCCAGGCCAAACAAGCTTCGGCTATCATTACAATCGATAATCTTGAACTCAACCAGGACACGATGCAGGTCTCCCGCGCAAACCATTCAGTCAAGTTGAAACCGAAAGCCTTCAAGATTCTCGAATACCTGATGCAAAATGCTGACCGGGTCATCCCGCGCGGCGAACTGATCGAGCAGATCTGGACCGACGACCCGCCCGAGGGCGACCCGCTTCGGGTTCATATTCACAGCTTGCGTAAAAAAATCGATGAGCCCTTCGAGCAAAAACTAATCCATACCGTCCACGGCATAGGGTATCGCCTCGGCAGCGGGGATTTGTGAAATCGCTGCTCGGCGGCTCGCCGTTGTTTCGCAAAATTATGCTCAGCATTTTGCTGGCCTCGATGTTTTTCCTGTCGCTGTTAACCATTGTCGTGTATTACTCCAACGAAATTCTCGAGGACGAACTGCTCGCGAAACAGACCGACTTCGAGCTTAAAAACATTCAGAATCTGTTGAATCAGGATCCCGAAACCCCTTTACCCAGTTCAGCCAGCCTCAGCATTTATCTCGCCAGCCGGCAGGACTCGCGACCGATTCCAGATCACCTGTTAGATCTCACGGACGGGGTTCATCATGACATCAAGGTTGCAGACAAGGCTTTTCATGTCATGGTCGCACCCAGCGCAGGAGATCGCATTTATATTCAATACGATGTCACCGAGATCGAGCGCTCCGAGGAGTTACTCAGCAACATTTTGCTGGTCGCATGGATAGTACTGATCGTTGTCATGTTTTTCATGGCCAGGATTCTGAGCAAGAAGCTGTCGCGTCCGATCGCGCAACTGAGCCAGGACCTGTCACGTATCAATCCCGATGAAAGAGGAATTCGACTTAGTGACCGCTTCGAAGATGACGAAGTCGGCAGGATCGCCCAGGCCTTCGATTCCTATACCAGCAAGATGGATAGCTATGTCGAGAAACAAATCGGTTTTGCAGCCATGGCAAGCCACGAGCTGCGCTCGCCGTTAACCATCGTACAAACTTCGGCAGACCTGATCGCCTATCGCGACAACGATCCCGAAATCAAACCTTACCTGGAAAAAATCCAGCGTTCTTCGGCCAACATGGCCAACATCATCCATGCCCTGCTGGCAGTAACGCGTGACCAACCTACCCGGAACGCGGACCAGAACATTCAGCTGCAACCGCTGGTCGAAGAAATTCTCGATGCAATGAAGCATGAGGTCCGTGCCAAACAAATCGAAGTTGAAAACAGTCTAACCCCCGAGATACACATCAAAGCGGACAAAACGCTGCTCACGGTGGTGCTGACCAACCTGATTAAAAACGGAATCAAGCACGGTCGGAACAGTTCGATCAGGATCGAAATGGAAGGCCGGGTTTTATCAATCACGGATAGCGGAATCGGCATCGACAGTAACGAGCTGCAACACATATTCGATTTTGGATACCGCGGCCAGGACAGCCAGGGATATGGGGTCGGCCTATATATCGGCAAGCTGATCTGTGATTACCAGGGCTGGTCGCTCGACCTGGTGCCTAATCCAAAGGGCGGGATTATCGCCAGGGTGGGTTTCACGGATTAACAATTTGTTAACGATCCAAACGTTACTATCTCAGCAGAGTCAAATGGGAAAATAACGTAAAGAGACTGGATATGAGAAAGATACTATTGTTGCTGCTGTTGGCCGTATCCCCCGTCAAGGCCGAGATATACAACATCGATCAGCTGGATCTAAAAAATCACCATGGCAAGGTCGTTTACCTCGATTTCTGGGCTTCCTGGTGCAAACCCTGCCAGAGATCCTTTCCGTGGATGAATAGCCTGCTGACCAAGTACCCGGCGGATGATTTTACCATTATCACTATCAATCTTGATGCGGAGTCTGATGCGATGCATCACTTTCTCGACAAGGTTAACGCAGACTTTGATATTTACCATGACCCGAGTGGCCAAATTGCCGAGCAGTTCAAAATAGAAGGCATGCCCACTTCTTACCTGATTGATGCCAGCGGCAAGGTCGTGAAAAAACATATCGGTTTTTATACCAAGCAGGTCGGCAAATACGAACGCGAAATCGAGGAGTTGCTATGAAAACAAGCTACCACTGGATAATTCTGTGTGCGGTGTTAGCCACAAGCGGCTGTTCATCTCTCGGGGTCAAGCCCTGGGAACGCAACCTGCTGGCACGTGAAGATATGCTGATGGACGCAGATGCACTCGATCTCGCCTTCGATGAGCACATTTATTTCAGTAAGGAAGCCTCCAGCGGAGGCCAGGGATTTTCGGGTGGAGGTTGCGGATGCAACTAACCAAAAAGAAGGTTGCCGGCCTGCTCTCGGCAGCAACCTGCACCCTGCTCGGTACTCCGGCGCAATCCGCCGATAACGGATGGGATGTCGACAGCGCGATACTTTTCTATACTGAAGACAATAACCGCATAGAGGTTGTTGAACCGGTAATCAGCGCCACCAAAGACCTTGGCGATGACGAGAGCCTGTCGATGAAACTGGTGTATGACAGCCTGACTGGCGCCTCTGCAACTGGTGCAGTGCCATCCACCTTGGTGCAGACTTTTACCCGCCCCTCGGGCCGCGGAACCTACACCGTCGATCCAAACGAAACGCCACTCGACGACACCTTCAAGGACACCCGGGTTGCTTACAGCATGAACTGGGAAAAGCCCATCGACCGTAACAACCGCCGTAACCTTGGATTCAACGTTTCCAAGGAATACGACTTTACGTCAATCAGCGCAAACGCGTTGTGGCAGCACGACACCAACCAGAAGAATACGACCTATTCCTATGGCATCAGCATCGAACTCGATGACATCGATCCGGTTGGCAACGTACCCGAACCCCTCACAGACATGCTGGCACAGGACAAGGGAGGCAGTTCAGATACCAAGAATATCGTAGACTTGCTATTCGGTGTCA
The DNA here is from genome assembly GCA_029288195.1 of Gammaproteobacteria bacterium. GTDB lineage: Bacteria > Pseudomonadota > Gammaproteobacteria. Next base: position 4,266 of record JARFPR010000368.1, read on the forward strand.
CCCAGGTAATCGATAAATCGAGCCTGTTCCAGCTAAACCTGTCCCTGAGTGAAGCGGACGGATACCTGAACGACCCTTACAAGTTCGTCAGCGTCGTCGACAGCGTAACCGGTGAACCTATCCAGCAGTTGTTCGAAAACCGTCCCGACAGCCGCTCCCGCCAGAGCCTGTATGGCGAGTACAAGAAAATGTTGAGCAACAAGGATATTTTTACCGCGTCTTATCGATTCATGACTGACGACTGGGGTATCGATTCAAATACCTTCGATTTTACTTATCGCTTCAGACTGAAAGAAGGCTATTTTATCGAGCCGCATCTACGCTGGTACCAGCAATCCGAAGCCGACTTTTATCATTACTTTCTGGTTGACGGTGAACCGGTACCGACGGAGGCTACGGCCGATTACCGGCTCGGTGAAATGGACGCAACCACGGTTGGCGTGAAATTCGGTAAACAAATTAATGATCAGCATCTCTGGTCGGTGCGTCTCGAACAGTATGTTCAATCGGGGGATTCGTCACCCTCCAAGGCGTTCGGCCAGTTGGCCCAACAGGATCTTTATCCCGATGTCGAAGCCACGATGGTCCAGTTTAATTACTCGTTTAAATGGTAACGCGCACCCAACCAAATTAGAATCATTCCAATTTCACTGGAATACGCGGCAGATCAATGCGTGGCAGATCGACAAAAGCTGATTTTTATAAAAAACAAGTGGCGCGAGACTCGCGTGTTTTTCATAAACGGGAATGGATCATAAATTAGCCGAAAGCAGATTGAGGATATCCAGACGCGGAAAACTGTGGGCAGGACAGTTTCGATGCATGGCGAGTCCCTGTGAAGTCCTGGTTGAAAGCAACGACGCCGCTCGGTCGAGAAAGTTAATCACACTGGCGCAGCAGGAAGCGGACCGTATCGAGCAAAAATTCAGTCGCTATCGCGACGACAATATCATCCACCAGATAAACCAGGGTGGTGAGCCCGTCACTGTCGATGCGGAAACAGCACGCCTACTGGATTTTGCGCAACACTGTTACAGTTTGAGCGAAGGCTGGTTCGATATCACCTCGGGAATTTTGCGCCGGGTCTGGAATTTTGGGCAGAATGGGAAGATCCCATCACAGCGGGAAATCAAAGCATTGCTCCCTCATATCGGTTGGGAAAAAGTAAAATGGGAAAACCCAAACCTGACAGTACCCATGGGCATGGAGATTGACCTGGGTGGTATCGGCAAGGAGTACGCGGTCGACTCGACTCTGACCCTGCTTAAACGCGAAACCGATAACAGTTTCATGATTAATTTTGGCGGCGACTGTAACGCCAGCGGCCCGATGGCTGACGGTTCGCCCTGGATGACCGGTATCGAAGATCCGCACCGGCCAGGTGACGCGGCTGCGGTGATTCAATTGAAAAACGGTGCGCTTGCAACCAGCGGCGATGTATTCAAGTTTATTCAACACGAGGGTATTCGTTACGGGCATATCCTCAATCCCAGAAGCGGCTGGCCCAATCCCGATTCCCCGCTGTCGGTTACCGTTGCCGCAGCAACCTGTACCGAGGCTGGAATTCTTTCAACATTGGCGATGTTACAGGGAAAAGACGCCGAAAAATTCCTCGATCAACAAGAGGTCAAGTACTGGTGTTATCGCTGAATAAGGCAGCATTAGGTCAATCACCCCGATTCCGATACCAACCGCATCCAACCTTTAATAACGGCCATGTTAACATTAAGCGCAACCTCATAACTTCATCAGGAAATAGTCAGCATGCAAAGATTTCTCATGGCGTTTATTTTAGGGATTGCCACTCCCGGCCTGCTATACGCGGAATCGTCTGAAGAAGTAGTTTCGTTCAGATGCAGCCTCGCGATAGATGCCGCGATTGCGGAAATGGATAAGCAGGCGGAAAATCTCGTCACCCAGGAAGCACTAAGCGCGATAAACGAAAAAAATGGAGAATTCGTTTGTATCCAGACGGACGACTCAGAAATGTTCGTGCGCTTGCAGTCCAAGGAAATGAACGCGCTGGACAACAAGCTGGTGTTCACTATCGATGTAAAAACCTACAGGGTTTTAAAAACCTTTTATGGCAGGTGAAGCCACTTGAAATCTTGACCTGGCTCCATACAGTCCAACGCAAATAACCCTACCGGTTGTGCTTTGATGCAGGGACCCCAATCTTCTATCATGCAGCTCTCGTTAAAAACGGATGACTACCATGCTCGAACAAGACCAGCCCGCCCCGGATTTCACCTCGATTAATCAAGACGGGGAAAACATCAGCCTGTCACAATACCGAGGCAATAAAAACGTCGTACTCTATTTTTATCCCAAGGATGACACACCGGGTTGCACCATCGAGGCGAATGAATTTACCGCGCTCATCGAGGAATTTGACGCCGCCGATACCGTGGTGCTTGGTGTCAGCAAGGATAGCTGTGAAAAGCATCAAAAATTTATCAACAAGTACAGTCTCAAGGTTGAACTGCTGGCAGATACCGCTGGCGAGTTATGCGAACTTTACGGCACCTGGGGCGAGCGCAAGTTCATGGG
>JARFPR010000432.1 GCA_029288195.1 Gammaproteobacteria bacterium
TGGTAACGGTGAGGAAGGTAACGCGCTCGGTGGATTTGTTTTCGAGTGGCGTGACGAATGGTGGAAGTACCGGCAGACGGAAAACCTCGAAATACAGGATCGCACCGCTTCCTGGGCCAATGGCGGCTACAAGTTCGACCACGTCGAAGGCCAGAACAACATGAACGAAGAATGGTTCGGCGTTGCCCGCATCGGCATACTTAACGATGAAGGGGTACACGAAGCCGAGGTCCGCATGGCCTATGACGTGCTCAAGGAAATCTGGCGCACGGATCCTTACGGCGCTGGTAAGGACGCAATCGACGAAGCAATTAATGATGTCGATATGGAGCTTTACTCACTCAAGGGCGTGCTGCGTTCGCTCGACAAGGCCAAGAAGCAGGACGAGAAATTCAAGTTGGCCAGCGGTAGATTCAAGGGCGAGTTTTTCGTCCAGGGTTTCGAGGGTGAAATCGATGAAGATGGTGAAGATGGATTGAGCTTTTCCGATGGACAAATGCTCGATCTCGATTTCACGTTTCAACCCACCAAGCACCTCAAGGGCGAATTCACGATCAACGTCCTTGCCAACGTCGCCGAAAGTAATTTTGAGCAAAGGTATGGTGACCGCGGGTTGCCCCTTTCGATTACCGTCGAAGATGCGGTTATCGGAGGTGGCACCGATGACTTGATATTAACTTTTGGGAAGGATTCCGAGCGCGTCGAACTTTACAGTTTCGAGGCCTCGTATGAACAGGAAAATTACGATCTGGAGACGTTTTACCACGTACCGCGCTACCACTGGGGCAACGAGGGTGACTTCTTTGGCCTGCTGCGGGAGACCACCGATATGGAAGGCCAGGATATCTGGAACTCCAAGGCGCCCTACGGTTTCGAGGTTGCCGGTAAAAAAGATTTATATGGACTCAAAGTCCTCGTCGGACCCGAGGTTTACTGGGGGGCCAACCCTTTGGCGATGGTCAAGTACGAATTTGGCGGTGGTGCCCAGGGAAAAGCGCTAGGCCAGAGATACGCGTTTATGTTCTCTGAAGATATCGCGGAGCGCGAAGATTCATCGTCGGCAACCGAGGCCACCGTGAGGCAGTCGCGGCAGGCAACCATCTATGCCCGCACCGATTATGCCAATGGCGCCAAGCTCGAGCTGGGTGGACTCATTTCCAGTACCGAGAAAGAAGGTGACGAGTACGATCGAATAGAAGGCGATGATATCGTTGTTGATGAAATTGAGCTCGAGGACACCCTCGGTATCAAGGCAAAGTTGACATTCAACGTTGGTGAGCAACGCGCTTACGTGGCGATGAACTACGCCGGCCTGGTGGCCGACGCGGGCGACCCGTTGCGGGAATTTGACACCGAGCTGCCTTACTCGGCACTGGGTAATAAGCAGGAGATCGAGGCTGGATTTCGATTCTATTCCAATCCTTACATGATCTATCCGCGTTTGCTGTACCGCGAAAATATTGTCGACGCGAATCCCCTCATCCAGCCGGTTACCACCGGTACCACTTTAAGCCCGGGTATCGCCCCGCGTGACCGTGATTCCGATCCTTTTGCGGTGTTGGATAACCGGGAAGCGAGATCGGCCGAGATATTTTTCACTTACGATCCAACCCCGGGCAGCTGGTTTTATGACTGGGATATCGATATGAAAGAGGATGCACCGTTTGCCTATAATATCGGGCTTACCGCTACACGCCACCCCACTGATACTGATGCCAACCTGTTCTTTTTCGAGGAAGGCGGCACCAATGCCTCTTTCGGGGAGGGACTCGAAGCGGAGGACGTGTGGTTGCTGAAGAGCAAGATGATCTTTAACCCGCGCCCCGGCCTCAGGACCATCCTGAATTTCTACACCGGGGAGAAACAGTCAAGCGGTAAACCCAACGAGGAAACGCTCGAGTTCTTCAGCGTGGACGGCAAGTGGATCGTTGACAAGAAGCATATCTACTCCGCTTACGTCAAGGTAGATGATTTCGGGCCCTATGATTTTCAAGAACAGTTCAACCTGGTCTACCCGTTGCAGGTGAAGTTTGGCTACACGCGCCTGCTTGACCAACTGGGTGACGAAATGCGCTCGAGTCAATGGGGGATCAAGTTTTTCTATCGTGAGCTCGACGAACTCTCGCCTGAAGATGAATACCTGGATGGCGAAAACGATTACATGATGGAAGTGCAGACCTTTTTCGAACTCCAATTTTAAGCTTTGGGCATAATCGAGGTTATTGATATGAAAAACACATTCAGAAAAAATGCTCATCTGGCAGGATCTAAGCTCTGGCAGCTAGGACTCGTTTGTGCGTTGCTACTGATGATGACGGGTTGTGGCAAAGATAGCGACGACGGCGATTTAAGAAATACCGTGGAATTGCCTGTCGATACCGCACTTAATCTTTACTGTGTCGACGTGGGAATTTTCGATGAAACCTGTATCCTGGATGATCCCGAGAACCCCTATGCCCTATCCCCAATTGTCACTGAGGACGAGGAGCTAATTTTTGAAATACTGGATCCGGCTGCTCCGGGACCGAAGGCCAAGTTCTACCTTTGGGGTACAGCGCAAGCCACCAGCCCGCGAGGATTGTATCAGTGGTTTACAGCGGTCAATCTACATGCCCTGTTCAGCGTAAGTGGAAGTGAACTTATCCGCGAGCAGGCAAAACGGGCTTATCGATCTTTGTTCGATAATTATTTCGGCTCGGTGTGGTTTCTTAAAGTTGTAACCCCGGGTGGCGAAATACTATTCCCGGTAAACCTTACCGACAACACTGGTTTATTGCTGGTTGAGCCATTGGATCCCGGCATACTGGGTCCAGCTCAGGGTTTGGCCCCACTGTATGCTAGCGACATACTGGCCAGGCAGGATTTGGGTGAATGGGGATACAACTATGATATCGATAACAATACCGTGAAGAAAAACGATGAGTAGCTGAACTGGTTAGAAAATCCTAATAGGCTATTTTATCGATTTTGATATCTCGACTTTGCATGTCGATAGAATATTAAAAAATAATAATGAAATTCCCGAAAGACTTCGTCTGGGGTGCGGCTACATCCAGTTACCAGGTTGAGGGCGCGCCCTGTGCCGAGGGTGGCGGTCAATCGGTCTGGGACATGATGGGGCGACACGCAGGTAAAATTGTCGGTGGTGATACCGGCAGGGTAGCCTGCGATCACTTTCACCGCTACCGTGAAGATGTCGATTTAATGTCCGATATCGGCTTGCAGGCCTACCGCTTTTCGATCAGCTGGCCACGGGTACTGCCTGCCGGCGTCGGCAACATCAACCAGCAGGGCCTGGACTTCTACAGCAAGCTGGTCGACGCACTACTGGAAAAGAATATTACCCCCTGGCTCACCCTGTTTCACTGGGATTTTCCCTACCAGCTTTATTGTCGCGGTGGCTGGTTGAATCGCGATAGCGCCGACTGGTTTGCCGATTACACGGCACTCATCGTCGACCGGCTTTCCGACCGCGTGTCACACTGGTCCACGCTCAACGAACCCCAGGTTTATATTGGCCAGGGCCATCAACAGGGCACGCATGCGCCCGGACTCGAGATGGGTTTTGCCGAGGTTTTGCGTGCCGCGCATCATAGCCTGCTGGCGCACGGTAAGGCGGTGCAGGCCATCAGGGCAGGGGCCAAAAAAGACCCGTTTATCAGTGCCTCCAACACCGGCAACTTTTTCATGCCCGATACCGATCTCGAAGCGGATATCGAGGCGGCGCGGTCGCGTAACTTTGCTATCCTGGAAAAGAATGTTTTCAATAACACCTGGTTCTCCGATCCGATGGTGCTGGGTCAATACCCCGAAGATGGCGTGGAACTGTTCGCTAACGACATGCCCGATATTTCAGCGGGTGACCTCGAGACGATTTGCCAGCCGCTGGATTACTTCGGCACCAATATCTACTGGGGCAGTTATGTGCGTGCCAACGACGAAACCGGTTTTGAAATTGTGGAAAAGGAGGGTCTTGCGTACACCGATATGGGCTGGCCGGTGACGCCCGAAGTCATGTACTGGGCACCGAAATTTTATAACGAACGTTATCATTTGCCGCTGGTAGTCACCGAGAACGGCATGGCGAATTCTGACTACGTGCACGATGGCGTGGTCGATGACGAGGCACGCATCGAATTTCACCGCCGGTACCTCGCTGAGTATGGTCGAGCAATCGAGGATGGCGTGCCCTGTATCGGCTATGCACTGTGGTCGCTGATGGATAACTTTGAATGGGCCGAGGGCTATTCGAAGCGCTTCGGCATTATTCATGTCGATTACGAAACCCAGCAGCGTACCCTGAAAAACTCCGCGTACTGGTATAGCCACGTTATCGCGGCGAACGAGATTCCGTCGGGCAGGCCCCGAATGTTAGCCAAAGCAATCGCCTGAGCGAATCCGGCTCAAGATGGAAGCTGGATGATTGCGACTGTTTTGATGAAGAAACTGATTATTACCATCTGGACACTGATGCAAAGCATGCATGTCAATGAGAATTAATCAGGCCAGCGAAACTATTGCCAGCCCGACCACGATCACCATCGCCAGGGCCATCGCGCAGTTGATCATGAAATGGGTTTGCGGGCTCAGGTCGAGCTGGTTGACGGCATTACCGGCGAACAGCCATAACAG
>JARFPR010000434.1 GCA_029288195.1 Gammaproteobacteria bacterium
TCGAAACGGGTCGGGTAATTGTCGCTGCAGTCGAGCACGATATCGACCGAGTCGATGGCTTGCTTCAACTCTTTGCCGTCGAGCTGGTAGCCGATGACGTCGACTTCACAGTCGGGATTCAATGCCTTGACGGTTTGCCGACCCGAGTCGACCTTATTTTCCCCGACCGAGCTGTCGTTGTGAATTATCTGGCGCTGCAGGTTTGAGGTTTCGACGACATCGTAATCGCTCAAAATGATCTTACCGATTCCGGCGGCGGCAAGGTACATGGCCGCGGGTGATCCAAGACCCCCGACACCAACGATTAGTGCACTCGCATCGAGAATCGCCTGTTGTCCCTTTTCACCGATCTGCGGCAGGCGAATATGGCGCGCGTATCGATCCTGCTGTGCCGGGTTCATCCGCCCCCCTTGTGGAAATACTGGTGAAAGCGATGGAAAAACCGGTCGCGCAAGATCGCATCGGTATCGGTGAAGCTGAACTTTACCTCCAGCACCGGCAGCTTGAACAGACCCAATTTACGTGGCGGTTTTTCAGTGACCATGATCGCCAGTATAAAGGATTCACCCGCTTGTTCGACCGACCAGTGATGGCGACCGATTTCCTTACAGCGATAACTCGACTTATCACCGCTGAAAGGCCCGTTCAGAACATTACCGAATTCATCGGCAGCGTATCCCATTTCATACTCGACCAGGGTTTCATCCGGCATGCTGCTCAGCCACCCGCAACCGGTGGCCAGATTGAAATGACGTCGCCCTCAACGAGTTCACGTTCGGCGCGATCTTCGCCGCAGACGAAAAGACCATTGACAAGCACCAGGTGTGCTTCCTCGGGGGAGATGTGATATTGCTCGATCAGACGGCTGAGCCTCAAGCCGTCATCAACCTTGATCTCGCGCCTGAAGCGGCTCTTGCCGGGCGGCAGGTACTTCATCAACGACGCATAAAACTCGATGCTGACGTTCATCTCGAGCTAGGAATAAGAAAGTTCCTGGGTACAGGCAACATAGGCTTCCATAATCGCGGTCGGATCCTGCATCAGCCGGCTTTTCCAGTCACCAAGATGAATTTTCGATTCGATCAGTCCCCGCAACACGCCCACGTGCTGCGTCTTGCCAACGCTGCTCGCGCCGACCAGGTGATCACCCTCGAATTGCAGATTGATATACTGGAATTCGTCCTCATTGTAGAGCTCGGCACTGTCACCACCGTCAACCCCCATCCACAGGCCGAACGAGCAGGAAACCAGGCCAACCGTATCGAGCACATTCATGTTCAGGGTGCCGTGATGTTCGTCGTCCTTGCCCGCCATGTTCAGCGCAGCAACGCGTCCGTGATCGGTTGCGGTGGGCTGAATTGCCTGCACTTCAAAGTTACCGGTAGAAAAATCAACACCCTGGGCCACGTCACCCGCGGCATAGATATCCGGGTTGCTGGTCTGCATACGCCGATTGACCAGTATGCCCTGGTCGGTATTGATATCGTTACCCTCTACCAGGTCCATATTCGCCTTGACCCCGGTCGCGGTAATCACCAGAGCCGCACTCAACTTACTGCCATCGCTCAGGCTGACTTCAACCTGGTCGCCAGCAGCCGCTTCAATTCCATCGACGCTGCAGGAGGTATGCACATCAATACCCTGGTTCTTGCACCAGGTTTCGAGCAGGCCACCTGCCTTCTCGTCGAGCATGCGCGGTACCATGCGGTTACCCATTTCGACGACCGCGAGATGCACACCGCGCTTGACCAGCGCCTCGAGTATGATGCAGCCGATAAAACCGGCACCGATCAATACCACGCTGGAACCTGACTTCGCCAACCTAATAATGTTGCGGGCATCTTCCAGCGTCCAGCAGGAATGCACCTGCGGCAGATCCAGACCCGGGATCGGAGGACTGATCGGATGTGAGCCGGTTGCAATCAGCAGCTTGTCGTAGTCCCGGGAACTACCATCCGCAAGTGTCAGCTTTTTGGCCTTGGCGTCTATCTTGTCGACGCGTTGCTGCACGACCTCTATATTCTGTGCCTTGAAATGTTTATCCGGGTCACGCAGGTAACTCCCCGATTCCTCGATGTTATCGATCAGGTAGTAGGGTATTGCCATGCGTGAATAGGGTGGTTCGGGTTCATCTCCGATGATGGTGATGTCCGCGTCCGGGTCGAGCTTGCGCAGGGTTTCAGCGGCGACGACGCCAGCAGGCCCTGCACCGACGATTACGTGTTGCATGATTCAGTGCCTTCGGTTTGAACCCCCTGTCGCATGGCAACAGGGGGTGGTTGATTAAAGCGACAATCGCTGACGGGTTTCGTCCGGGATCTTGCCGTCCGCGGTCCAGCCCCTGGCCTCGTAGTACTTGGGCAACATTTCACCGAGTCGATTCACCTGCCCCTCGGTTGGACCGTGCTTGATAACTTCCTTGAGCAGGCGCTTGGGCAGCTTGTCATCATCTGCGGTAAAGCCCGCGGCCTCGTTGAACAGGCGCTCCATGTTCCAGATGCGTTCCCCGGTTTCAAGGCAATTCTCGACGCTCCAGTCACCTTCACAGGCGGCATCGATTTGCGGCGCAATGTTATCCATACCCCAGGCAAAAGTGGTAAACACTCATAATCCCGCGGAATCGACCAGTGCGGTCGCAGCCTGGAAGGCTTTGACCAGTTCGGCCTTGCCGTCGGTATCGTTCATCTCGGTTTTGACCGGGATACCCAGAACTTCCGAGGCTATGGTGTAACCCCTTAAATGACAGGCGCCCCGGTTTGAGGTGGCGTAGGCGAGACCAATACCCTGGATACCACGCGGATCGTAGGCCGGGAATTCCTGGCCCTTGACCGTCATCGACAGCTCGGGTTTGCCGTACTTTTCACACAGGCGTTTCGAGCCCATGCCGAGATCGGCGGCAAAACCCTCGCCGGTGACGAATTGCTCAGTAATCGCGACAAACGCCTCGGCACTGCCAAACTTGAGTTCGATACCGCCGGTTTCCTTGGTCGTGATGGTCCCGTCTTCGAACATTTCCATCGCCGCGGCCACGGTTGCACCGTAGGTGATCGGGTCCATACCGTCTTCGTTGCAGAGGAAATTGACATAGGTCAGCGCATCCAGATCGTCAACACCGGTATCGGCACCGAGCGCCCAAGCGGCTTCATACTCTAGACCGCCGGAAGCACCCTGGTACTCTGGTTTATCCTTGACCGAAAAATGCGTCGGATCGACGGTGGAGATTCGACCACAGGCGATAGTGCAGCTGAAACAGGCACCATTGGTAGTGAGGTTCGGCTTGCCGTCACTTTTGCGCGGCTCAGCCATTGCTTCAGCGGAAATGTTTTCCGCGCCCTCGAAACCTACATCGCGCATATTTCGCGCCGGCAGGGCGCCAACCCCGTTGATGACGTTCATCAATACCTGGGTGCCGTAGGCCGGCAGTCCCTGCCCGGTGACCGCGTTTTCGGCCAATACTGCCTTGCCGTCGTTAGTCGCAGCCATGAAGGCCTCGGCGTCATTGACGTTACCGATGCCGCCGGTTCCACGTACCGCGACAGCCTTAAGGTTCTTCGAAGCCATCACGGTACCAACTCCGGAACGCCCGGCAGCACGATGCTTGTCGTTCATCACCGCGGAATAGAGACAGCCGTGTTCAGCAGTACGCCCGACACAGGCGACGCGCAATTGCGGGTCCTGGTGAGTCTGGTGCAGGATATCATCGGTTTCCCAGGCTGACTTGCCCCAGATTCCATCACCCGGGCGCAGCTCGGCCTTGTCGTCCTGGATCAGCAGGTAGACCGGTTTATCCGATTTACCTTCGAAGATATTCATATCCCAGCCGGCAAATGTCAGTTCCGCGCCGAAACAACCGCCCGAGTTCGAGCAGGCAATCGCGCCGGTAAACGGGCTTTTACAAATGACGGGGTCGCGGCCGCCGGTTGAAGCCATGGTGCCGGTCAGCGGACCGGTGGCCATGATCATTTTGTTATCGGGTCCGAGCGCGTCGCACATGGGATCGACTTCCTCGGTCAGATACTTGGATGCCAGACCACGCTGGCCCAGGTACTG
>JARFPR010000400.1 GCA_029288195.1 Gammaproteobacteria bacterium
GCGCGCAACGCCTCGCCGACAAGTCGCTGTCGTATGCGCGTCGGGCATTGTGTCTCGAAGCCCGTGAAATATGCGAAGCTAGCGCAAGCAAGCTGGATCAGTTTCAGGGCAGTCTGGCCGGGGCGGGAAAAGGAGAGCTCAAAGCCCTTTACGGATTTGCCGTTGCCTGGGCGAACTGGATTCAAACCAATGCCGCGGACTGGAATGCCGTTGCCGACCTGGCGAAGGTTACCGCACTGTTTGAACACTGCCTGACCATCGACGAGCGCTACGACGCCGGGGGAGCACATCTCTACCTCGGGGTAATCAAGTCACTGCGACCTGCGGCACTTGGCGGTGAACCCGAAATCGCCCGTGGGCATTTCGAGAGTGCCATAGAATTTTCCACGGGACAGAACTTGATGGTTAAAGTATTGATGGCAAAGCATTACGCCAGGAATATTTTTGACCAGGAATTGCATGATTCGCTGTTGACTTCAGTACTGGCCGAAAATGCCGATTATCAAGGCTATGTACTGGCCAATTCCCTGGCAAAAGTAGAGGCCGAACAGCTACTTGCGGAATCCGGGGATTTTTTCTAAACGAACTATGCGGATGATCCCGGCTCAAATTGTCGATATGGAACCTGATAAATGAACACACTAGTTAAAATTTCGAGCCTGGCGCTGTTGCTGATTTTTTTCAGCGTCGCTGCCGATGCTAAGCGGCTCAAAATTGCAACCTTGGCGCCAGCCGGAACAACCTGGATGAAGGAAATGAAAGCCGGTGCCAACCTCATTGCAGAGCGCACCGAGGGCCGGGTCAAATTGAAGTTTTACCCGGGTGGCGTGATGGGAAACGACCAGAGCGTGCATCGCAAGATCAAGATTGGCCAGCTCCATGGCGGCGCCTTTACACCGGGTGGATTGCAGCAGGTAGACAGCAGTATAAACGCGCTAGGTCTGCCGATGATGTTCAAGTCGTTCGACGAGATAGACTACGTCCGCGCAAGAATGGATCCCGTAATAAAACAGAAAATGGAGGCAAAAGGTTTTGTACTGCTCGGAATCTCAGAAGGCGGGTTCGTCAGAATCATGTCCAAAAAACCAATGCAGAACCTCGAGTCAATTCGCAACAGCAAGGTTTGGGTGCCGGCCGGGGATCGAATCGGACAGATCGCGATGAGCGCGCTTGGGATTACGCCGATATCCCTGCCGATTTCGGATGTTTTTACCGGACTGCAGACCGGGTTAATCGAAACGGTTACGGTAAATCCGACCTCGGCGATTGCGTTTCAATGGCACACCAGTACCTCCTATATGACCGAAGTGCCCATTACCTACCTGATCGGCGTAATGGCGATTCAGAAAAAAGCCTTCGATAAACTTTCCCCGGGTGATCAACAGGTTGTGCGCGAAGAAATCGCCAAAGTGTTCGAACGCCTCGACACGATTAATCGCAGCGATAACCAGGCGGCAAAGGCCGCACTGCAAAACCAGGGTATTACCTTCGTTGTTCCAGAGCCCGGGGAAATTGAACGCTGGCGCAGGATATCGAATCAGTCCATCGAAGAAATGGTCGAATCAGGCGTAATTTCGAAGGAAATCGTGAGCCAGGTGAGGGGACATTTACAAAGCTTTCGCGATAGCCAGTAGTAAATGCAAACCTGGATAAATCGGCTTCATCGTGCGGAAGATGCCTTGCTGGTTGTCCTGTTGAGCACGATGATTGTGCTGGCCGGAACGCAGATTATCCTACGTAATTTCCTCGATTCCGGATTTGTCTGGATCGATCCGATACTGCGGGTTTTGGTACTTTGGCTGGGGTTACTCGGTGCCACCGTCGCCACCCGCAACAATAAACATATTCGTATCGATCTGCTGTCGAAGTTTTTCGATCGTAATACCCATCGATTGATTCAGTCACTGGTGGGGCAGGTCAGCGCCTGGACCTGCATCGTGATCGCCTGGTATGGACTCAACTGGATCAGGATGGACTATGCCGATGGCCTGGACTCTTTTGCGGGAGTGCCCGCCTGGATGCTGGAGGTTATTGTCCCGGCCGCGTTTGGATTGATCGGCCTGCGTTATTTTATAAAATCTGTTGGCTGGGCGCGGTTATATGTTCTTCACTTGAAAGCTGCCCGGGGACGGGCAAAGTGAGCTTCGCGGCACCGATTTTGCTGTTGCTGGCAATTCTGCGCACGCCGCTGTTCGTGGTTATCGCCCTGAGTGCAATGATTGGATTCCATAGCCTTGATGTCGATTTATCGGTAATCAGTATCGAGGTTTATCGCCTCGCCGAAATGCCCGTGCTGCTCGCGATCCCGTTGTTCACTTTTGCCGGATACTTACTCGGTGAGGGCAAGGCATCTACCCGCCTGGTCAACCTGACCAACAGCCTGCTGGGCTGGATGCCTGGAGGTCTCGCCATCGTGGCGATTTTCGCCTGTGCCCTGTTTACCGCCTTTACCGGTGCTTCGGGTATCACCATAGTGGCTCTGGGTGGATTGCTATACCCGGCATTAAAACAGGCCGGGTACCTTGATAATTTCAACCTTGGGCTATTGACCAGCTCCGGTAGCCTGGGGCTCCTGTTTGCGCCGTCGCTGCCATTGATCCTGTATGGCGTCGTCGCACAGCAGATGGACCTGGATCAGGCGGTCAGCATCACCGATCTATTCCTGGCCGGTGTATTTCCGGGCTTGCTGATGCTGCTGATGTTGTCGCTCTACTCGATGATGCAGCCACGTGATCGAAGTCTGCGTGAACCCTTCGATAGACAGGCGGCGATCGCGGCAATTCTCGAGGCGAAATGGGAAATTCCACTGCCATTGCTGGTGTTGGGTGGTATTTACGGTGGTTATTTTGCAGTCTCGGAGGCCGCGGCGGTTACTGCCGTTTATGTTCTGATCGTAGAAGTATTTATAATCCGCGAAATAAAAATCTCGGGTTTGCCAGCAATCATGCGCGAATCGATGATGCTGGTCGGTGGCATCATGATTATTGTCGGCGTGTCACTGGCCTCGACCAATTACCTCATCGACGCTGAAGTTCCGACCCGACTGTTCACCTTCATCCAGTCACATATCGATGAAAAGCTGACCTTCCTGATCTTGCTGAACCTGTTTCTACTGGCGCTGGGAATGATGCTCGATATTTTCTCGGCGATCGTGATTATCGTGCCGATCATTTTGCCAATCGCGGTCGGTTACGGCATCCACCCGGTTCACCTGGGCATCATCTTTCTTGCCAATATGCAACTGGGTTATTTCACGCCACCCGTGGGCATGAACTTGTTCATTGCCAGCTATCGCTTCAATAAACCGGTTATGACCCTGTATGTCGCCACTATTCCTTTTTTCGTGGTGTTGCTGATCGCGGTGTTAATCATTACCTACTGGCCGACCCTGAGCCTGGTACTGTTACGCGGCTAGGTTCGCGAATCTGCCTTTGAGGCTGCCATCGCGCAGACTTAAGTATTACGGGCGGAAATATCTGAAGCAGTTCGGTTTGATGATTTCCCATCCCCGGTCCAGTATGTCGAGAATCGACTGGTTCAGTGGTGCATGCTTGCAGGCGAGCATGTTTTGCAGCAGATGCTCGACCTTGCTGGCGCCGAGTATGATGCCGTCACCCAGCTGGTCGTCGAGCAGGGAATGATGCACCAGCCAGCTAAAAGCGATCTCGATGGGCTTTAAATCAAACTCCTGGCAGGCCGTTTGCAGCTCCTGTAATACATTAAAGTAATCCTGCTTCCAGTAACGGTCTAGATAACCGCGCTCGACATTGAACCTGCCGCTATCGGGGATGTCATCCATGGACAGATGTTTGCCGGTTAGCATGCCCCCCGCCAGCGGGTTATAAGCATTGAAGCGGATGCCATAGTTACGCAGGCATGGAAACAGTTCGCGCTCCACGTCGCGCGTCAGGGCATTGTACATCCCCTGGTAAACGGTCGGTTCCATCCAGCCGTTGCGACGACAGGTTTCGACCACTTCGGCAACCTGCCACGACGCGTAGTTGCTCAGGCCGAAGTGACTGAATTTACGCTGTTGAAACAGGTCGAAGCAGGCTTCCAGGGTCTCTATGACCGGTGTCTCAAGATCGGGAGAATGCAGGTAGAGCAGGTCGACCCGGTCGGTGCCGAGTCGCTGCAGGATCTCCGCCATCTGCTGTTTGACCGAGGCAGGCTTTAGCCCATCGTCATTCCACGGATTTACCTTGGATGCAATGTAGAACTTGTCGCGCTCTGCAGGTGGTAGCAGTCGGCCGAGCATCTCCTCGGTGCGGCCCTCACAGTAAATGTGGGCGGTATCGATTTCGTGATTGCCTGATCCGGTAAACTGCGCCAGCATTTCCCCCGCGGTTTCCTGGTCTACCTGGTCGCCAAAGGTCATGCTGCCTAGAATTTGTTTCATAATAATTTACCTGTCACCAAAGAACCGCATGGTAGCTAGTTCGATGCATAACCACCATCGACCATGTAAATACCCCCGGTGCAATAAGACGAAGCCGAGGAAGCAAGGTAAACGGCGAGCCCCGCTATATCATCTGGTTCGCCAATGCGGCCGAGTGGGATACGTTTAACGAACCGATCACGCGAATCCTCGTCATTCCATAATGCCTCGCTGAACTTGGTTTTGATCAAGCCGGGGCAAATTGCATTGACACGGATGTTGTCGGCGCCCCAGTCCTGTGCCATTGCCTGGGTCAGGTTGATGATTGCGGCCTTGCTGGCGCTGTAGATGCCGATCCCGGCTTCGGGGCTCAGCCCACCGATTGAACTGATATGGATGATCGAACCACCACCCCTCTGTTTCATGATCGGGTAGGCTCTTTTACACAGCTCAAAAGGCCCTTTTAAATTGACGTCGATAATCTTGTCAAAAGCGTTTTCATCGGTATCTTGCAACGGACCGAACACCGGGTTGGCGGCAGCGTTGTTGATAATGATGTCCAGGCCGCCGTAAACCTTAACGGTCTTGTCGACCAGTGACTGGATGTCGCTGATATTGCCCATATTGGCAGCGATACCGGTCGCTTCGAGACCGTCTGTCTTGAAGGAATCGGCAGCATCGTCAACCGCATCCTGCTTGCGGCTGCTAACAACAACGCGGGCACCAAATCCTGCCAGCGCATATGCCATGGCCTCGCCGATGCCCTTGCTGGCGCCGGTGACCAGCGCCACCTTTCCATCCAGCTGAAACATTGAACCCGTGTCGTTTTGCATTGTTTTTGATTATGCCCAAAATCGCGAGTAAATCACCCTACTGGTTCGATTTGCAACATCTATTTTTAAGCTTCGATAATTAATTCAACCAAAAGGTTGAAAATTATTGCTGTATTATCTATATTCAACTACATGGTTGAATATAGTGATGACGCAAAACTTTCCAGACTGCTTAAAGCAGTGAGCGATAGCACCCGTCGTGCTCTATTAACTCAACTTTGCCAACAGGGCGCTAGCCGGGTAACCGATCTCGCGAATCACTATGACATATCGCTAAATGCGATTTCTAAACATATCAAGGTGCTCGAAGGTGCCGGACTGGTAACTCGGCAGATGCACGGCAGAACCCACTGGATCGAAGCCGATCTGAGGCAGGTTGAACTGATGTCTGCCTGGCTCGAATCGCTGAAATCAATCTGGGCATTAAGCCTGGATAAACTTGATGATGTATTGAATGAAGGAGAAAAAAAATGACCGACCTGACCGTAAACCTGAATAAAACCGTTAACGCGCCGATCGAAAAGGTGTTCGACGCCTGGCTCGATCCGGGGATGCTAGCCCGCTTTATCCTGCCGGCCCCGGGTATGCCGCAACCCCATGTCGAAAACGATCCTCGTGAAGATGGACGATTCACCATTGTCATGCATGTCGGTAACGACAAAATTCCACACACTGGCAGTTACCTGACCGTCGATCGTCCCAATCGGCTGGTGTTCAGCTGGGAATCCCCTTACTCGACCGACGACAGCACAGTAACGCTGGATTTCAAAGCGGTCGATGCCAACACTACCCAGGTTGAATTGACCCACGTGAAATTCCTGCATGAAGAAGCACGCTCGGATCACGAAGGCGGGTGGGGCAATATTCTGGATAAGCTGGATGAAGTGATTTAAAGGCACTTTATCGATCAGCGCGACGAGTGGGCTCGACTCGATCTAACTTTTCAACAGCAGGCTTTTTATCGTGGTCGTATAGCTGGATCCGGTATCGTCGCCATCGATCGAGAGCCAGATGGCGATGACCTGCTGAGGATTTTCGAGGTCGTGGTTTAAACTGAAGTCGCCTGACTCATCCAGAAGCCAGACGTTGTTCTCGAAGATAAGCTCGGATAGCGGGTGCTGACGCTGCTGTCCCAGAAAGCTCTCGTCCTGGACGGCGTTGAGAAAGTAAATCTTTTCTACACCGGTTCCTTGCGGGGCGAGGTCGTAAAGTTTCCTGATCCATTTTGCGCTGAATAATCTTTGAAAGGTGTTCAGGGTTTTATCACCAGCTACTACTAATCCGATCTTTAGTGAAAAGTCATCGCTTCCCTTTTGCCCCTGGGTGGCGGGCAGGTCTAGCAGGTTGCTGAGATTCCCGCTCACCTCTACCCGGGCCACTGTCTTCGGGCTATCGAGCGGATAGATGATCGGGCTTGCCGACTGGTCGACCTTTACCGCCATTCCCTGCGGGGAGAAACTGACTTCGTTGGCAACGAGGCTACTGTATTGCAGAAGTTGCCAGTCGCTGCCGTTTTGCACAGGCAAGGCGATTGCGCCGGCAAGAACAAGCGTGTTCAGTTTCATTTTTACATTCGTTAGAGTTAAGGGGCTCAATAAAAATACGCTATAAAAACGGAATCGGATCAGCCTGCGCCAGTTTTCAGGGATTGGTGGCCCGGTATCTGCCCGTGCACGAGCAGCCAGGTTATTTAATCCACCAGTTTGTCGGCGCGTACCCGACTCTCGGCGTGGGCTTCGGTGACCTTGCCGTACAGGTCTTTGACCCGCGCCATGCTGCCGATCATACCCGGCTTTTCACTGAAAGACATGATCAGTAACAGGCGGTCGGTATCGCCGCTGTTGGCGGTGACCTGGTGCAGCGAAAAACGGCCGAGGAAAAACTGCAGGTCACCGGCATTCAGATCGAGCCGCTTGACCCGGCTGCGATCACCGTCAAGCACCTGTTTAACCTCGTCATAGCATTCGTCCTGCGCGCTGCGCAAATCGGGAACATACTCGAAATGCCCGCCGCTCTCGGCCGGCTGGAGTAGCATCGTGATGGTGAATTCATTGGTGTCGAAGTGCCAGTTGAATTGTTGTCCGGGCTTGCCGACATTAACGATCATGTTTGATACCGGATCTTCGTAAATGAATAGTTCTTTTTTGCCGAGGCACTCGGCGAGAAACTGTTTCAACGGTTCCCAGTAGTAGAGCCGATGTGCTGTAGTGTCATCGCCAAACAGGTCGGCAGTAATAAAACCGTTAGTGCGTGGTATAAAAATATTAAGCGGATGGTCCCCGGGAAACCCGGGATTGCCATCGTTAAGATAAACGTTGCATTGTTTGCGCTCCGAGTAATAGGTCCGCGACTTACGTTCATCGGCTTCGGCCAGTAAGGCACTGAGACCGGCAGCACTGAAAAAATCTCGAATAACCGCACAGCCATCGTCTTCGAGGCCGGCCCTGACCTGTTCTATTACCTCGCGTCGCCGGGAATGTTGCAGTTCATCGATGGGATAGCGCGCGTGATTGATGATTTCGGGGCAGGTGAGATTTTGTGACATAGCTGATTTCTCCACAGCAGGAGTTTAGCGTAACTGGCTATCCTTGCTGGCCCTGCGATTGACACTGCCCTGGGTTTCCTGCAGTTGGTCAAGTTCCTGTTGACAGGTAATGCACAGGCGTACCCCCGTGACGGCCTTGCGTCGCGCCTCGGGAATTTCAGCGCCGCACTCCTGGCAATGCGTCAGGCTATCGCCTTTCGGTAAACGGCTGCGCGCCAGTTCGACCGCATCTTCGACGCTGGCATCGATCTGATCCTGCACCGCACCGTCGCGCGCCCAACCTGTTGCCATGGATTACTCCTGCCTTACCAAAGATGATTATTTTGCACCTGTCAACGACCGTGATCAATCAGGATCTGCAATTTCGAGCGGCGCATTACGGGCCTCGATATCGGCCGCGGCAGCGAACAGGGTGTCTTCACGGAAGCGTGCCGCGACCAGTTGCACACCCATCGGGGCCGAAGCGTTACTACCGGTCGCTACCGATATCCCCGGCATACCCATCAGCGGCAGTGCAATTTGCGTCATTTGCGCCTCGAGTACCCGCCGAAAAGACGCCGGTGATTCAACGTCCAGCATATCGGGGAAGGGCGGCTCCGCTGAAACCGGGCATAGCAGTACCGGGCGCTTCGACAGGAACAGCTGCCACTCACGCGCGAGCGTTATTCTTCGCTGCAGCGCTTCCATCAGGCTTTCAAGTGTGGGTGTCGGACAGTTTTCACGCAATTGCGCGTATACGAAATTGGCGTCGGGATCATCTTCCTGTTTAACCGCTGCGCCACCGTTATAATGATATTCCGACATCCATAATAACAGTTGTAGCTGCATCGCCTCGCGCATCGGCGGGGTGTCGACTTCAGTCACTTCCCATCCCGCATCCGCAAGCTGAGTAGCGGCCTCGCGCAATGCATTTTCAACTTCAGTGGCTACTTCAAGACCGTCGGGGGAGATGCATAAGGCTACCCGTTTCGGTGCCGGAGCCTGCTCCAGCGGTGCCGGCACCCACCAGGGATCGAACTCGCTGGCCGCCGACATCGCCTCGAGAGCGAGCTGCAGATCTTTTATGCTGCGTGCAATGGGTCCTGACACCGCGGTCAATTGCGCGCCGATATGTCGATCCGGCAGCGACAGGTTGACCGCCGGAACTCTACCCAGGCTCGGGCGAATTCCGTGTAGTCCACAGGCGTAAGCGGGATAACGGATCGAACCGGCGATATCGGTACCGTGCCCGATGGCACAGATGCCGGATGCAACGGCAGCCGCAGCGCCACCCGAAGACCCGCCGGGCGTCAGTTTCGTGTTACGCGGATTCAGGGTATGCCCGTGCAGGGAATTGCGGGTAAACCAGCGCATCGAAAAAGCCGGGGTATTAGTCCTGCCGACAATAATGGCGCCAGCCCTGATAAGGTTCGTTACCACCGGGCTGTCCTGATCGGCAAAGTGATCCTGCTGAATGCGTATGCCGTTGGTGTTGGCAAATCCCTGCTGATCGATATTAACCTGTATCGTTACCGGCACCCCGGCCAGTTTTCCGGGCGACCAGCCATCGGCGATGGCATCGTCGAGGTCGCGTGCCGAGGCGAGTGCTGCCTCGGGCATTTGCTGCACCACGGCGTTAATAGCAGGATTTACCGTCTGCAACCGCTGCAGGCTGTGCTCGGTAACCTCGGTTGCGGAAATTTCGCGATTGGCAACCCGGGTTGCAATGTCAGCTGCGCTTAGGCGCCATAGTTCGGTCATCGTTCATCCTCGGCTTTATATGATATATATTTTTGCCGGGTTAATAGTATAAAGCAGTTAATATTTGGAGATGCCTATATTATGCTTGGCGGCGCAATGCATCGAAACCCGCGCACCAATACACCGCTTGCGACCGTTCTGGACGAATTGCAATCTGCTGCCGCTCAACCGTTCGACCAGGCACATCCGATACCGCCATCGGTCAATCATTCGCTCGAGTTTCTTGACTACGAACGCGAGGCCGTTTTCCAGCAGGAATGGATTTGTGTCGGCCGGGAAGATGAAATACCTGCCAGTGGCGATTTCCTGACCCACCAGATTGCCGAGGTGCCGGTACTCGTCGTACGCCAGCCGGATGGGCAGATCAGGGCTTTTGTTAATGCCTGCGCACATCGCTTCGCGTGCCTGGTGCGGGATGACAAGGGTTCGGGCAAACGCTTTACCTGTCGTTACCACGCCTGGACATACGATACCTCGGGCCAGCTGGTGCGGGCACCTTACATGGAGATGAAAGACGGGTTTGATCTAACCCGTCATCGGCTTCGTCCTCTGCAGTTAAGTACCTGGGAAGGCTTTATCTATGTCACGCTGGCGGAAAATCCGTCCAGGCAACTTGGCGAGGCGCTTGCACCGTTGCGCGAGCAGGTGGTCGGTCGCTACGACATGGGCTGTTACCAGACCGTGTTGCGCGAAAGCATGGAATGGAGCGCCAACTGGAAAAACCTGATCGAAAATTTCACCGAGAGCTACCATGTGCCGATCGCCCATGGCAAAACTTTCGCCCAGCATAACAAGCCGCCGCAGGACTATGTCTGTGGCGAGGACAGTGCCCATTACTGCTACCACCGCGCGCCCCAGGCGGCCGAAACCGGGCTGGGTGCCGCGCATCCGAAAAATGAGCGGCTCGAGGGTGAGTGGCGTCGCATGATGATCGATTTCTGCGTATTTCCGAATCACCTGGTGACGCTGATGCCGGATTATCTCTGGTATATATCGGTGCAGCCGCTGGGGATCGACAAAATGCAGGCGACCTGGGGCCTGGCGGTGCCGCCGGAAGTTCTGGCCGACGTCAGCGAAGCGGAATTCGATGACTGGCTGGCTCAGTTCAAGCATTACATGGAGGTTGCCAATGGTGAGGATAAAGCCCTGGTCGAAGCCCTGCACCGTGGCAGCGTTTCACCGCTTCTACCTGCCGGTGTTTATCACCCGATCGAGCGTAACCTGTGGCAATTTACCCGCTACCTGGCCGGGGTTTGCAAACCCTGATGCCGCAATGAATACAAACGCAGCTAGAGAGATTTAGCGTCTGACCTGGCAGGTAATTTCGACTTTGCTATCACCAAACAGGCGTTGCGACTGGGTCGTGGTACGTGCCGGGTATGCGTCGCCGTCGAAGAATTCCCGGTAGGCCGCATCCATCGCATCGAAATCATCGAGATCGGACAGGTGGACCTCTACTTTGAGCATGCGATCTTTGGACAGCTGTAACTCGTCGAGAATACTGCTGATCGCGGTTAACACGGCGCGGGTTTCGGCTGCTACATCTCCCAGCACTTCAAGGCCAGCCGGGAAATCTGCTGCCACCAGCCCCGAAAGGAAGGCGTAATGGTCGTCCATTACCACCTGGCTGAAGGGAGCCGCTGATTCGGGTATCGCTTTAGGTTGAATTCTGGTTAGGATCTGAAGGTCCTGAATCTAGCCAATCATATTGGCGCCAATAATCAATATGATGCCGAGCACGACGAATAATATGAAAGTGATAACCATATGTTTCGTCGTGGTTTTATCGTCCTGGTTCGGATTCATCTTTTGTTCCCCCTCGGATATTTTATCAAGTACCATATAGTGCCGAACCTGGAGCAAAATTGCCACCGCGCATGACTGATCAAATCTATCAAACGCTGCTGCTGGAAAAACTGGCCGCCCATGTCCTGCAAATCACCTTGAACCGGCCCGAAGTCGCCAATGCGTTCAATACGCAGATGGCGACCGACCTGATGCATTGCTTTGAAACCCTGGCACTGGAGCCCGACGACTATCGCTGTGTGATTTTGACCGGAGCCGGCGACAGGGCATTTTGTGCGGGTGGCGACCTAAAGCAACGCGATGGCATGACCAATGAAGCCTGGGCTGAACAACATCTCGTTTACGAGCGCATGATACGTGCCATCATCGATTGCCCACTGCCGTTGATTGCCGCGGTTAATGGCGCTGCTTTCGGCGGTGGTTGCGAGCTCGCGGCGGCGGTCGATTTTGTCTATGCCTCTGAAAATGCGCACTTTGCGATGACTGAGACCAGTCTTGGAATAATTCCCGGGGCCGGCGGTACCCAAACCCTGGCGCGAGCGCTGGGAGAGCGTCGCGCCAAGGAACTGATCTTGTCGGCACGACGTTTCGATGCAGAGGAGGCGCGGCGTTGGGGACTTGTCAATGAAGTGTTTGCTCCCGGCAGCTTGCTGGATGAAACCCTGGAGATCGCTTCGCGCATTGCAGCTAATGCACCGATCGCGGTGCGCCAGGCGAAACGGGCGGTTCATGGTGGCTTGCAGATGTCTCTGGCCGAAGGTCTCGAATTTGAGATTGAAGCCTATAACCACACGGTACCAACCGAAGATCGGCGCGAAGGTGTTAGAGCTTTCAATGAAAAACGTGCGCCACAATTCAAGGGGAAATAAGACCCATGTCTAACCAAGTGATACTGACCTGTGCCGTTAGCGGTGGGCACAATAACCAGGGCAAGCACCCTGACTACCCGATTACACCCGAACATATTGCCAGCGATTGTATCGAGGTTGCCAAAGCAGGTGCGGCGATAGTCCATATCCACGTGCGCGATCCGGAAACCGGAATGCGCTCGGGGGATCCGGCGCTGTTTCGTGAGGTCGTCGAGCGTATCCGTGAGTCCGGCAGTGATGTTTTGATCAACCTCACCACCAGCGAAGGAGCGCGCTTCGCACCCGGCGAGGAGGATGCCGCCGTCGGTGGTCCCGGTACAACTCTGGTACAACCGCTTGAGCGCCTGCATCACGTCGAGGAGTTGCGCCCTGATATCTGTACGCTCGACGTGGGCACCTTCAATTTCGGTGAAACCATCTTCGTTAATACGCCGTCGCATTTGCGCATCATGGCGCAGCGTATTCGTGAACTCGGCATAAAGCCCGAGCTCGAAGTGTTTGAACCCGGACATATCATGTTTGCGCATAAACTGATCGAGGAAGGCCTGATCGATGGCGCGCCGATGTTCCAGCTTTGTCTCGGCATTCCCCATGCGTCGCCGGCAACACCCGAGATTCTCAGCGTCATGAAAGGCTTGTTGCCTGCAGACGCAAACTGGAGTGCTTTCGGTATATCGCGTATGGAATTTTCGATCGTGGCCCAGGCCGCGAGCCAGGGTGGCAACTGCCGCGTCGGGCTGGAGGATAATCTCTATCTCGACAAGGGTGAGTTTGCAACCAACCTGAAGCTGGTCGAGCGCGCGGTGCGCATCATCCGTGAGCTCGGTCGCGAACTGGCGACGCCACGGCAAGCGGCCGAGCGCCTGGGGATAGAGCGTTAGTCGTGGCAAGGCTGTACCTGATCCGAC
>JARFPR010000520.1 GCA_029288195.1 Gammaproteobacteria bacterium
AGGTAACCTCGAATATGCCGAGCCTGGTGGTTTTCGATCTTCCTGAAGCCTTCGAAGGCAAGGAAAAAGAGCTGGTTGCTGGCTGTCGTGCAGCTGGATTCGCGATCTGGAACACGCTCTCCGAGCCAGCCCAGATTCGTATCGGAATCCTGAACCAGCTGACTGTCGAAACCATTAACGATATTGTCGGTCGCTTTGCTGATGCGATGATTGAAATGGGAGCCGACGTGGATAAGGGTCAGATCCTGGATGATCTGAACAGTTATCTCGCCAGCCGTTAACTCTGGCGAGCAATCTGCAAACGCCGGCTGATGCCGGCGTTTTTTTTAGCAACTCGATGGCGCAGTCTAAAATGCCATGCCACGTGCGCTAACCGGCCACAGGCACTCGACCTTATCGTTACGTATCCCGACATACCAGTCGTGTAGATTACAGGTTGGATCGCAGTGGCCGGGTACCAGCTTGAGCCTGTCATTTAGCTTCAGCTGATTACCTGGATCGGTAATCACCCCATGTTCATCCGAGCAACCAACGTATTCAATATCCTCGCGTCCATAAACAACCGGCAAGCCTGAATCGACGCTCATCACCTTGAGGCCAGCATCGCAGATGGCGTCATCCTGTCTTGTCTTGGACATGATCGAAGTCCAGATAAACAGACTATTGACGAATTCGGAAATTTGCTCGCCCTGCGCGTCGAGCACACGCTGGTAATCAGCATCCATGAAAATATAAGACCCGCACTGCATTTCGTTGTAGATCCCGGAGGCCGCTTCAAAAGGGTAACTACCGGTACCAGCGCCGGCAACGATGGCGCAGTCGAGGCCGTTGCGGTTTAAAAGTGTAAGCGTATCGGCGGCCATACCTGCGGCGGCGTCGATTTCTCTACCACGCTCCGCATAATCTCTTATATGTTGCGCCGATCCCTGGTAGGCCTGGATTCCGGCGAAACGCAGACCCGAACAGGAATCTATTTTTTGCGCAATTTCCAATGCCGCTTCACTCGACTGGACACCGCATCGCGCGGCGCCACAATCAATTTCGACCAGGCATTCGATATTGGCTTGCTTTGACATTGCGGCTGCGGACAAGTCATCGACGTTGCGCAAATTATCGACGCAGACGAGTATACGAGCCTGGGATGCCAGTTGCGCAAGCCGCGCAACCTTCTTCGGGTCGACGACCTGGTTTGATACCATCACATCCGTGATACCGCCTGCAACCATGACCTCGGCCTCGGAAACTTTCTGGCAACAGATACCACAGGCGCCACCATGATCGATTTGGTAGCGGGCGATATCGACCGATTTGTGGGTCTTGGAATGCGCGCGTAGGCGTACCCCGGCAACATCAAGGCGCTCGCGCAAAGTTGCAACGTTGTGCTCGAACGCGTCCAGCTCGATTATTAATGCCGGTGTAGCAACTTCGGATAGTTCCATGCCGATTTCGGCCGGGATGTTCAAACCCACAACCAATTCGGTTTGTCTGGACGATATTTTCATATTCCGTTTCCGATCGATTACTTGCAGCCCGGGCAGTTCTTGAGGTCGACATTGCCACCGGTAATGATGATGCCAACACGTTGTCCCTGAAACAGTTTCTTGTTGTTGAGCATGACTGCCAGCGGCACCGCGGATGAGGGTTCGATAATGATCTTCATGCGCTCCCAGGTCAGGTACATGGCGTCTAGAATTTCGTCCTCGCTGGCGAGCAGTACATCGGTAACAAAGCGGGAAACAAAATGCCAGGTGCGCGGTCGCAGGTTGGTTTTCAAACCATCGGCAACCGATTGCTGTGCATCTCGTGTCACGATTTCACCCGCCTGGATGGAACGGTAGGCGTCATCGGCATTGGCAGGTTCGGCTGCATATATCTTCGTTTGCGGTGATAACGTCGATAGTGCCAGGCAGGTCCCGGAGATCAGTCCGCCACCACCAATCGGGGCTATCACGGCATCGAGGTCGTCGATATCCTGGTGCAGTTCCAGCACGCAGGTCGCCTGCCCGGCGATGACGCGCGGGTCATCGTAAGGATGCACGACATCGGCCCCGGATCGCGCAACCTCCTGTTCCAGGGTAGCCTCGCGCGCGGCCTGCGTGGGTTCGCATTCGATTATTTTGCCACCGTAGCTGCGTACCGCGGCTTTCTTTGTCTTAGGTGCATTGGTGGGCATCACGACGGTTGCATCGATACCGCGCAGCGCTGCGGCGAAGCTGAGCGCTCCCGCATGATTACCCGACGAGTGCGTGGCGACGCCCTTGGCGGCATCGGCATCGCTCAGGCCAAATATCGCGTTGCACGCACCGCGCGCTTTAAAGGCGCCGACCTTTTGCAGGTTTTCACATTTGAAAAAGATCTCGGCGCCGATTAACTGGTTGAGGTAACTCGATGTCAGTATCGGGGTGCGATGAATGTAGGGAGTGATGCGCTCACGCGCTGCAACCACGTCGTCGAATGTCGGGATATCATCCATGTGCTGGTGGCCTCGCGGGTTGGTGATCACTGAAGACCTAATAATGCCACAGAAACTAGATTATCTTGATATTGGAAACACGAATGCGAAAACGATTTCCGCTTTGCATCGAAACATGCAGCTTGAGATTCATCAAGTCTGCATAAGATTTAACCAGCGAGAACCGGGCCAGGGGCCCATCGTTGTCGTCGATGTTGTTACCATTATAGAAATCCTTGAACATGGTCTTCAGTTCGGCACTGGTAAGCGACTTCGACATCGGGTTTTCGATTTCAAGTGCACAGTATTCGGCACCGGTTTTAACTTCGATCCTGATTTCCGATCCCATCGGACTCTGCGAAATCGCATTCGTAACCAGGTTCACGAGTAAATGCTCCATCCACTTGGCATCTACCAGCAGGGTCGGTAGTTTTTGCGCGGGTAACTGCAGCACGACCTCTTTTTGCTCCGCATCTTTGCCGAGCTTTGAGCATACCCTGTTAAGCAGCCTGGTGAACTTAATTTCGCTAATCACCAGCTCGAATTCACCCTGGTCACTCTGACATTGTTGCAGCAGGTTCTGGATCAATCGATTCAGGTGGGTGGTGGAATCGATACCTTCCTCGTAATTATCCGTGGGCAATTTTGGATTGATCCTGCGTTTCACCAGGGACTGGATTCGTGCGTGCAAATCATCGCAGGAAAACGGTTTGACCAGGTAGTCGTCGGCGCCCTGGATCAGGGCGGTTACCCGATCATGGATTTGATCACGCGATGAAAGAATTAATATCTCAACCTCGCGATCCAGTTCCCGTATTTCATGCAGCACCAGCAGGCTGGATTCCTTCGGTAACATCAAGTCGAGAATAATGACGTCGTAGTCGCGGCTCGATGCATTGGTGATCGCCTGGGTGCCATCGGCTACCACATCGACCGCGTAACCGAATCCCTGCAATCCGGAGCTCATCGAATTTTGTAACCTGGCTGAATCTTCTACCACGAGTACTTTCATGGTTTTGTTGTAGCGGACGAATCTGAAGATTGGCTTAAGGTGGCTGACTAAATTTAGGCTAGATCGGCCTTAAACCCGGGATATGGCTAGCCTTTGCCCGTCAAAAACAATAAATCCGAAGTTTTACGAGTTCAGCTTTTAGCAGTCAGGCAGCTTCGCATTACGTTGATCCGGGCAAACAGTTGCAGCATTTCGGGATTATCGATGAACGAAATATTGTATGGATGCTCGCAGACGATCTTGTCGTAATGATTGCTTGCAGGCATGGTTTCGACAAGCTTTGCGATCTTGCCCCACAGCAGCAGCGTGACGCGGCGCGATGAATTCTGGGCGATCAGGGCAAGCAGGCGCTCGAGAAACTGCAGCCAGTAACGTGCTTCATGTGCGGGTTTGCGCTCGGAATGCAGCACCGGGGTCGCGTTCAGCATTAAAAATCCGGCGTTTTCGAGATTCTGGAACAGTTCGGATAGGGATCCGATCAGACCACGCTTGTCGAGCATTGCGATCGACTCCTGCGTTATTTTACCTGTGCTGTCTTTTTGTAGATGTCCCTCGGCGACCAGGGCTGTTTTGACGATGTTGCGCAGCGAGGTGGCGCGGTTGACTGCCTTGCTCAAACCCTGTTCACTCCACAGGCTGCCAACCGCGGCATCGTAGAATGCGATACCGTTTGCCGACTCGCGGCGCGGGTAGGGCGACTCACCAATCAGCAGGTAACGCACCCCGGATCGTTCTCGCCGAAATGCGGCCAGCAGTCGATCGACACCGGGCAGCCAGGTGTCGTCTCGCAACAGGGAGTCGAGGTAATCCGGCTCCAGGGTTAAAAGCGACTCTGCAAGTATTTGTCGCCAGTCATCGTGTACCCCTGAGCGTTCGATCAGGGTATCGATACTACTCATCGATAAGTGCGTCGATGCGAATACGCGCAATCTTTTCAACCTCACCGATTGCAGTATCGAACTCCAGCTGTTCCGGGTTATCGAGCCGGTTTTCCATCGACGCGATAATTTGATGCTTGTCGAGCCCGGTCACCGCGATGATGAAAGGAAATCCGAACTTAGAATGATATGCCTGGTTGAGCGACTCGATTTTTGCGAGTTCTTCGGCACTGCACTGGTTCAGTCCAGCCCCGGCCTGCTCGCGTTTCGATTCATCGGTAAGGGTGCCTTCGCTGGCCTCTCTGCCGGCCAGTTCGGGATGTCTGCAAAGCAATTCCACGCGATGAACCTCCGGTGCGCGTCTGACTGCTGCAGTCATCGCCCGATGCAGTTCCGTGCCGGATTCAAACGGACGTTCCGGGTACACCAGGTCCGGGACCCAGGGGGAACGTTCAAAAATTCCGCCCAGCAATTCGACGAAGCGCTCCGCGCTGCTGCGATTGATTTCATCGATGCTGATGCCCATAGAGATAATTATGCGACTTGGGGTGGGTGCCTGTCTATCCAGTGTCTGGCGATGTCGATACGGCGGCAAATCCATACCTGGTCCTGCGCTTGAACGTAATCTAGAAACTGCTGCAGGGCGCGGAAGCGACCCGGTCTGCCGACCAGGCGACAATGTAGTCCGACCGACATCATTTTCGGTGTTTGCCTACCCTCGGCATAGAGCACATCGAAACTGTCGCGCAGGTAGTGGAAGAATTGCTCGCCACTGTTAAAGCCTTGCGCGGTAGCGAAACGCATATCGTTGACATCGAGCGTGTAGGGGATGACCAGGTGCGTCTTGTCTTCGCCGAAGCTGGTTTTGACCTGCCTCCACAGCGGCAGGTCATCGCCGTAGTAATCGGAGTCGTAGAGCAGGCCGCCCTGCTCGACCACGAGACGACGGGTGTTAGGGCTATCGCGCCCGGTATACCAGCCCAGCGGTGTGCTTCCAGTGAGTTGGGTAATGATATCGAGTGCCTCTTGCATGTGCTCACGCTCGACCGCCTCGTCAATATCCTGGTAGTGAATCCAGCGCAATCCATGACAGGCAATCTCATGCTTTAGCCTGACCATTTCGGTCGCCAGTTCAGGGTGACGCTGCAGCGCCATCGCCACGGCGAAAACGGTTAACGGCAGACCGCGCGACTCGAACTCGCGCAATAGCCGCCAGACGCCAGCACGTGAACCATACTCGTATATCGATTCCATGCTCATGTGGCGATCCGGGTAGCTTGGGGCGCCGACTATTTCCGAGAGAAACTGTTCCGAGCCCGCGTCGCCGTGCAATACATTGTTTTCACCGCCTTCCTCGTAATTGAGAACGAACTGTAACGCGATGCGCGCATCGCCAGGCCATTGAGCCCGGGGCGGATTAGCCCCGTAGCCGATCATGTCACGTGGATAAACGCTCATGCCGGTTGCCCGACACTATGCGGGCGCAATAACTCGGCCAGGTCGGCGGGTGGTTTTTCCGGCTTATGCTTGATCTTGCTCTCGATATGCAGCAGGTGCTGATGCATCACTTTTTTCGCGGTTTTGACATCGCGTCGGGCAATTGCATCAACAATCGCTTCGTGCTCCTGGTTGCGGCATCGATTATGCTCGTCGGCCCCGAGGTGGGTCAGAATCACCAACGGTGTGCGGCGAATAATATCGTTCAGGTATTCCTCGAGCACACTGTTGCCGGCCATGCGTGCCAGTTCGCGGTGAAAATCAACTGACAGACCGAGTGCGCCTTCAGTATCGCCTCGAAGGTAGGCTTTTTGCTCCCGGTCCAGCATCCTGCCGAGCTGCTGAACGTGTTTTTCTTCTGCGTGACCGATCAGGGTTTCGAGGATGGCCGATTCGATGACCCTGCGAGTGGCGAATAAATCCTGTCCTTCCTTGACCGATGGCTTTGCCACCGTGGCACCCCGATTGGGTGTTTGATCGACCAGCCTCGAGTGCGCCAGGCGCGTCAATACCTTGCGAATCAGGCCGCGTTTGACACCGAACAGGTTGGCAAGCTGTACCTCTTTCAACTTGGTTCCCGGCGCCAGGCGGTGGTCAAGTACCGCCTGTTCGATCTGGCGTAGTACATCGTCTTCGCTGAATTTGGTCTGCCCGGATTTGATGTTTTGCGTTGCCATTCTGGTTCTGGTCGCTTAGCTCGTTAACGATCGAGTGTAGCATGATAATTAAATTGTTAACAATATTTTATCAAAGTGTTGACAATATTGACGATTAATGCGACTTTAATGCATCTGCTACTGAGGGGTGTAGAGATGGGGAAGCTAACAACGCATGTCCTGGATACCGCGCACGGCTGTCCAGCCGCCGGCGTTGAAATAGTGCTTTACCGTGTATCCCCGGAGCGTCAGGAGCTTGGTCGCGATAGCACCAATGCCGATGGGCGACTTGATAATCCGATCCTCGATACCAACTCTTTTGTCCCCGGTGTTTACGAGCTGGTTTTCCAGGCAGGCGAGTACTTTCGAAACCTGAACCTCGACTTACCGGAGCCACTCTTCGTCGATGAAGTGGTATTACGCTTCGGCATTGCCGATGCCAACCAGCATTACCACGTCCCGCTACTGGTTTCGCCCTGGGCCTACTCGACTTATCGGGGATCCTAGTGGACACGGTTCGCTTCATACTCGATGGTGGATTGGTCGAAATTGCCGATGTCGAACCGACGCGCACGGTGTTGCAATACCTGCGTGAAGACTTGCGCCGCACCGGTAGCAAGGAAGGCTGTGCCGAAGGTGATTGTGGTGCCTGTACCGTGGTGATTGCCGAACTGACCGATGACGAGCTTCGATATCGCGCGGTCAATGCCTGCATCCAGTTTCTGCCAACCCTTGACGGTAAAGCCCTGTTTACCGTCGAGTCGTTGAAGACGGCCGATGGCAAACTGCACCCGGTGCAACAAAGCATGGTTGATTATCATGGTTCCCAGTGTGGCTTCTGCACCCCCGGCTTCATTATGTCGATGTATGCACTCTACAAAA
>JARFPR010000052.1 GCA_029288195.1 Gammaproteobacteria bacterium
GTCAGCCATTTGCCGAGAAATAAACCTATAGACGTCGACTCCGCCCTGAAGGCTCCGATGCGGGCTGGCTCGCGCCAGAATTTCCATAGCGGCTGCACTGGCTTATCGTCGACACAAGTGGAGGCGCCGCAGCTGATGATACCGGTTCGTAGGGGATCTTCGAGCCCGCCATAACGTTGAACTACGAGGACCGAGAAGCCCGCAAACAATCCCATCGTCATCGCGGCAAGGGTTTTGGCAACGGCAAAATTGAAACCGATGCCCGCCGCGGTCAGGATAAACATTTCGGGATCCATGATGGGTGATGCAATCCAGAAAGCCATGACCGGTGCTAATGGAACACCGGCGCCCAGCATTGCGGCGATTAACGGGATAACACCACAGGAACAAAAGGGTGATATGGCGCCTACCAGGGCAGCAAGCATCGTCGCACGAACCGGGTTACCGCTGAACGCTCGCGCAATCAACGCATCCGCGCCGGTTGCCTTGGCATAGGCAGCGACGCCAATTGCCAGCGCAAAGAAAGGCAACATTTCCCACAGGGATTCGAGTGTGGATAAGCTGCTGATCGCAAGCTGTGGTAAATCGACGATAGCCAGCAGGATAGCGACCAGGATCATTGCCCGGAATACCTTGTCCTTTGCGATCGAGATTATGATGGGCCACAACTGGTTACTGCGAAGGCCGGTGTCAATCAATGTATTCATATTTCTAGTAATCTCGAAATAGAGTGGTTAAAAAATCAGGCTGCATTGCCGCGGGTAATGTCATCAGCGCAACACTCTTCGGTCAGGTAATCGACCAGGTTATTGATCACGTCGTATTCAATTTTGCAGATCAGCGTGGCCTGCTGGCGTTCCTGCCGGATCACGCCCGCGGACTTGAGATGCGAGATATGATGCGTCAGCGTTGAACCGGGGATATTCAATTTCTGTTGAATCACTCCGACCGGTAAACCCTCCTCACCGGTGCGCACCAACAGGCGTACTATCTTGAGACGGGTAGGATTACCGATCTT
>JARFPR010000076.1 GCA_029288195.1 Gammaproteobacteria bacterium
GGAGTCGCCCAGAGGATGTAGATCGGATTCATCAAGCCTTGTCTAACGAGACTTGACGCCAGCCGACGCCAAGGGCGAGCAGCAGGTAGACAAGGGCCAGGCTGATGGGCAATCCGTGTGAACCGAAGCCGAGCATCGCCCAGCCTCCCGATACCGAGCCGAACAATGCGCCGAGCCCCCAGACTACCGCAAACGATGCGGAACCATTGACCAGGTCGATACCGCTGAAACGGCTACCGAGCGCCGCCAGTGAAACCGTGTAAACCCCGTATCCGGTTGTTCCCATCAGTATCAGCAGCGGCCATTTCAATTCCGAATCGATAACACCCGGCAGGAAACACAGGGAGATCGCCGTGATCAACGCGCAACCAGCCAGAACATAGCGATGTGGAAACTTGTCGCACAGCCAGCCTATCGGGAACTGCAGCAACACGTTGCCGAGGATTAACGCGGTCAGGATGTTGGCCGAGGTGGAGAGGTCGAGTCCGTTCTGAATGCCGTATACCGGAAACAGCGACAGGGAAGCCGCGTCAAAGATCGCAAAGGTACCTACTGCAGCCAGTAGCATGGGTGCCCGCGGCGCAAAGCCGAGAATTCCCGAAGCGTGGGTTTCTTCAGGCTCGGCGTGGGTATCTTCACGGATAAAAATAAACGGGATGACGCCGACCGCGATTACCACGGCTCCGAGTACAAATGGCGTCCAGCCCTCGATGCCGATGAAACTGATCAATAAAGGGCCTGCGCCGAAACTGCCGGACAGCACGCTGGCGTAAATTGCGACAATTTTACCGCGGTTTTGGTCACCCGCCGAACCGACGATCCAGGCTTCGCTTAAAACAAACAGGGTAGAAATCGTCATGCCCTGGAGCAGTCGGATCAAAAACCATGCGGCGAGAGTGTCGAAGACCTTGTACGACAGTATCAACAGTGCCGTGACAATGGCTGCGGTGATTGCAACATTACGGGCCCCGAATCGTTTTGCCGCAATCGGAATCACCGACGAAAACAACAGGATTCCAATCGGCATCATCGCCGAGTTGATGCCTATCATGTCGCTTGAGACACCGCGCGACTCGAGAATCAACGACAGCAACGGGTAGGTCATGCCGAAGGCAAATCCAAACACGGTGATCGCAGCACAGGCGGCGACGAGGTTCCTGGTATTGGCGGTCCGGGGTGAAGTCATGTGCGGATGTTACCCCAGCAGCCGGGTAAAGGCTTGCAGCTTGTGAATGCAAAAAATCCATTCCCTTGCTGGCGATTCCATCCTAATATTGGGGGCAGTCTATTGCGAACGAATTCAATGTCTGAAGAAGCTACTATCGACCTGCGCAGCGATACCGTCACCCGGCCCAGCGCGGGCATGTACCAGGCAATTCTCGATGCGAGCGTTGGAGATGACGTTTACGGCGAGGACGAGACCGTCAATCGGCTCGAAACCACCGCGGCCCAATTGCTGGGCAAGGAAGCCGGCCTGTTCTTGAGCAGCGCGACCCAGGCCAATCTCACCGCGATGCTTGCGCATAACGCGCGTGGCGAAGAAATCCTGCTGGGTGATCAATATCACATCTACGCTGACGAGGCTGGCGGCTGCTCAGCGCTCGGTGGAATCGTGATGCATCCCTTACCCACTGATGAATCGGGTGGGCTATCGTTAGCGCAGGTGTTGGATGCAATCAAGGAAGACGATCCGCATCAGCCGATTACCCGCACGCTTGCGCTCGAAAACACGGTGTCGGGCCAGGTGCAGGACCCGGAGCATCATCGCGCCCTCGCGGAAGCGGTGCGTGCGGAGGGTTTGAAGGTACACCTCGATGGCGCGCGCCTGATGAATGCCGCCGTGGCACTGAATATGACCGCGGCCCAGATTGTCGCACCTTTTGATAGCGTGATGCTGTGCCTTTCAAAGGGACTGGGTGCGCCGGTAGGAGCAATGCTCTGTGGTTCCACCTCATTTATTAAAACCGCTCGCCGACTGCGTAAACAGCTTGGTGGCGGTATGCGCCAGGCCGGTATCCTGGCGGCCTGCGGTTTGTACGCGCTTGAGCAAAATATTGCACGACTCGTCTTTGACCATGACCGGGCGCGACAGCTTGCCGAGGGGATTGGCAATATCGACGGATTGCAGGTCAGACATCAAACCAACATGGTATTTATCGAGCCCGAGGCCAAGGACCTGGAACCGTTGCGGCTACATCTTGAATCGCATCAGATCGTGATCGGTCGGCAAAAACCACGGGTCCGGCTGGTAACCCACCTCGATGTCGATAGTGCCGGTATCGATCGTACCGTCACCGCCATCCACTCTTTTTACCGGTAGCAGAAAATGAGCGCAAATCCCGTCGATAAACTTGTTTTTAACGATGACTGGAGCGACCTGACCCGCTTTCGCAGCATGCCGCAAATCGACCTGGAGCGCATGTCTCGCTATCGCATGGGCCGGCTCAAGCAACAACTCGAATTACATGATGTGGCGATGGTGATGCTGGTTAATCCGATCAGCCTGCGTTACGCGGTCGACTATCGCAGTTACATGCTGTTCCAGTCGCACATACCGACCGTTTACCTGTTCATACCCCAGGATGGACCGACGGTATTTTACGGTTGCTACTACGATGTGCCGCAGGTCGATGATTTTCGCCCCGGTAGACCACACGCATTCTTCGATGGCGGCACCAATATCGATGAAGCAGCCAGTGGTCTCGCCGAGGACGTCGTTGCCTATCTTGATGAAATTGGCAGCGCTAATCGACGTGTTGCGCTCGAGTATATCAATCCCTCGGTAACCCAGGCGCTGGAAGCCCGTGGTATCGAGGTTGTCGACGGGGTGCGCATCGCCGAAACAGCTCGCCTGATCAAGTCCGAAGACGAGATTGCCTGCATGCGCTGGGCGATTGCAGTTGCCGAGCACGGCGCCGACATGGTCAAGAAAGCATTGCGGCCCGGGGTTACCGAGCTGCAGCTGTGGGGTTTGTTGAACTACACCAATATCGCCAATAACGGTGACTGGCACGAAGGACGAATGCT
>JARFPR010000083.1 GCA_029288195.1 Gammaproteobacteria bacterium
AGATGTGTATAAGAGACAGGTGCCACGGGGTCGATACGATCACCCGATTTCAGATTCAGTGAGCGCTGATGGATAAACTGGGGTGGTGCAATTTTTTGCAGCAAGGTGCTGATCGGAAGAATCAGGATTCCCGAATCGGCCTCCGTGATCGATGCGAGGCAGCGGATTCTCTCGGAAACTATATCCTGGTGCGGTGAAAACTGGTCGTAGGGCAGGGTTTCCAGGTCTGGAAAACGATAGATCCCGGGCTGCTCGGAACTGAAAAAACGAATTTCCTGTTCCAGTTGCTCGGCGTCGGTCATGTCACAGCAGACAATGACCGATAATCCTGGATGTCGTGCAATCTGTTCGCTCAGCAACAAGCTTCGGCTACTGCCGTATAGCTGGCCAACGCGAAGCGGTTGCGCGATCTCAGGCGCTGGAGTTTCGAGAAGTTGTGTGGGCACTTATGCCTGTACAGAGACTATTCCTGAATCGGTTTTGCGGTGGTTAATCCAAGAATTTCCCAGTTTTGCATACCACCGCGATACCACTTGATCTTGTCGGCAGGATAACCGAATCCTAGCAGGTTCTTGATATTATTGGGTGATTGACCGCACCACATTCCATTACAAAACATAACCAGGGTCCGGGCGTTCCTGAAATCCCACAAGCCCTCGAGATTCCTGGCATTAAATTTTTCTTCGAGAATTTCGCCAATTGAAATCGGATCTGCGCCCTTGGCTGGATTGAGGCTGGTCCAGGGAATATTGATTGCGCCGGGGATAGTTCCCTTTGCAACCCAGGCCGGGGTGCGTGAATCTATAACCACGATACTGTCATCACCTTCGCTTTTACGCCTGAGGTATTGCAGAATTTCGAGTTCTGCGATGGTTTCAACGCCGGGTGCGAGAGTCGAGGGCTGAATACAGAACGGAGGACACTTGCGAGAAGTTTTGGCAAACGCTGGATTTATCGTATTTTTCTGATTCTGGTTGCGCATGACGTTAACATCATTTTCACCATGCTTTACGCTAACACTTTCTACATCACGGGTAATGTTGACCTCGGCTGCATAAAGACCCTGGCCGGCAAGTCCAAGCGCCAGCGAGGTTAAAATAATCAGTAATTTTTTGGTATTCATTGTCGCTCCCCCGAGTTTAACTCATGTAGTTCGAACTCCGGTCTTTATAATTATGTTTATCTCAGACCGGATGACTGAACTACAGTTCTATTTTGGCATAACTATGGTATTCAGGTCGATTGTATGCAATACGATTTGATATTCGAAATAGACCCGGAAGGATCCGTATACCCACTCGGTTATAGGGGGTTCGCCAACCGGACCAAAACGCTCGTCGGGTTCTCCAAACTCGCCCAGTACATCATCCATGTTGATACCGCGTTTTGGCATCATCTGTTTTTGGGCAACCGGGACATTACCGGGAATGGTCAATATGTCTCCGGCAACCGCGGGTTGCAGGATTAAGCCAATACCCAGGAGCAATAAATATAAGCCTTTACGCATTTTATCAAGTTCCTTTATTTAACCTATCTAACTATAGCATGCCTTTCTATAGTGACAAGGTTGAAGCATGTCGCAGCAGCAGTGGTGAGAAGTGCATATTCATGCTTTAATCCGCCGCATGAAAATGCCGCTCGAAGTCTTCGTTGGATTGCGTTATACGCGAGCCAAGCGCCGCAACCATTTTATATCCTTTATCACGATGATTTCGATGCTCGGTATCGCACTCGGCGTGATGGCGCTGATCGTGGTGCTCTCGGTTATGAACGGATTTGAGAACGAGTTGCGAGGACGCATTCTTGGAATGGTGTCGCATGTTACGGTATCGAGTTTCCGTGGGCCGTTGCAGGAGTGGCAGTCTCTGCGTGAAAAGACCCTGGAACATCCCGCGGTTATCGGTGGAGCCCCTTATACCGAGGCGGAAGCTATGATTTCTAACTTGTCCTCGGTCAGCGGTGCGTTGATACGGGGCATCGATCCGGAACTTGAAACCGGGGTATCCGAGATTCACCAAAACATGGAATTTGGTGAACTCGGCGATTTGGTCGCGGGAGACTACGGAATCATCCTTGGTAGCGGACTGGCAAATACGCTCGACGTGGTCCCCGGAGATCGCGTGACCATGGTAACCCCACAGGCGACGTCATCGCCGCTGGGATTTCTGCCACGCCTGCGTCGTTTCAAGGTTGTCGGTATTTTTGAGATCGGTGTGTATGAATACGATCGCAGTAGCGCGATTATTCACACTGAAGACGCCAGTCGCCTGTTTCGACTGGATGGAGGTGTCAGCGGCTTGAGACTAAAACTCGATGATCTGGACCTGGCCCCACAGGTACGCCAGGATCTGAAGCAAAGTATCGGTCTGGAGTACTGGGTCTCGGACTGGACTTTGCGTCATAGCAATTATTTCAAGGCGGTGCAAACCGAGAAAACCGTGATGTTCATTATTCTGTCACTGATTGTCGCGGTGGCGGCGTTTAATATTGTATCGACCCTGGTGATGGTGGTAACGGACAAGCAGTCCGATATCGCAATTTTACGCACCCTCGGAATGTCCCCCTTGTCGATCATGTGGGTGTTCATGGTGCAGGGGACCCTGATTGGTTTGATCGGCACGCTGCTCGGCCTGGTTAGCGGCATTGTTGTTGCCTCGCATATCGATGTCATTGTGCCGGCACTGGAGCAGTTTTTTCAGACCCAGTTCCTCCCGCGGGGAGTTTACCCGATTACTGATTTGCCGGCTGAAATGAAGCAGTCGGATATTATCAAGATTGCGCTGCTGTCTTTCGGTATCTCGATTGTCGCAACCCTGTATCCCGCACTCAGGGCTTCCAAAACCAGGCCAGCCGAAGCGCTAAGCTATGACTAAGGGAGCCGATTAGTGACTGCAGCCGTTATCGAAGCCAATGCGGTGCGCAAGGTAGTCCGGGAGGGCAAGCTCGATGTCGAAGTTCTCAAGGGCGTTGATTTTAGTGTCGCGGCTGGAGAAAGCCACGCCATTCTGGGGGCCTCGGGCGCTGGTAAATCAACGCTGATGCATTTGCTTGGAGGACTGGACCATGTCAGCAGCGGTGAAATCAAGGTTCTCGATAGCAGCCTGACGAATTTATCCGAATCCAGGCTTGGCAGGCTACGCAATCGACATCTCGGATTTATCTACCAGTTCCATCACCTGCTGCCTGAATTTAGCGCAGTCGAAAACATTGCCATGCCCTTGTTGATGCGTCGTGAATCGTTTGCCAGGGCGCTTGCCGAGGCGAGTGCCTGGCTTGTCAAGGTAGGGCTGGAAGAGCGTGCCGAACACAAGCCGGGCGAGCTGTCAGGGGGCGAACGCCAACGTGTGGCATTGGCGCGTGCATTGGTGACCCAACCCGACTGTCTGCTTGCCGATGAACCCACCGGCAATCTCGATCAGCAAACGGCAACACAGATGCTGGAATTGATGTTGGGCCTGAACCAGGAAATGAATACAGCACTGGTGGTCGTAACCCACGACCTTTCAATAGCCCGTCGCATGCAGCGTCGCTCACGGATGCAGGATGGCATCCTCATTGCCGAAGCCTGAAAACCGGCGTGATTCTGTCAGGGCAGTTGCACTTTGAGGAAGCTGCAATAAACCAGCATAACCGGAATCTGCAGTACCAGGTGTATCGCATCGGAAATGAGGCGGATACTACCTGAGATTGCCAGTGCTGCATCGATCCTGCGCGACAGGTATTTGCTCGACTCCCGCGTGACAAAATAGGCAAGCAGCATGTAGACGGTTATCTTCAGAATGGTCACAAAAGATGGAAACAGACTATACGAGTCGATTGAATCTGCGTACTGCCAGTTAAATACCAGGGCGATGGTCAGTATGCTCTGTATTGGCAGGGCAAACACCGGGTGACTTAGAACCGGAATGAAAGTCAGTAACAAACCGGCGAAAAACAGGATGTTAAGCAAATTATTAAATTGTCCCCCTCGTACCAGCATTCGCCAGAAGTCTATGCTGGTGGTACTGGCGTCGATTACTGGATAAACCTGGCTAACCACAATCAGCAGCACCAGGATACGGATAACCGGGCACACAATGTGTTCGAAAATCCAGGTGGGGGAGTCCGCCTCTTGTGCTTTCTGGATAAGCCAGAAACAGAATCCGGTGCCCAGGATTACACTAGTGGCGGTGACAAGGACTGTCCACAACAGGTTCAAAGTTTTCCGTGCGCTCTTCGACGTCGATTATGCAGTCGCCTGGCCCTGATCTTGATGTGCCTTAAAATATGCAAATGCCACAGGATTCGAACCAGTAGAAAGGAAGCCAGCGCGCTAATTGCGCCAACCACGAAACAGCCCAGCAAGAAGGGCTGCCAGATTGCGGCGAGGCCATTGACGAGCCAGTCGAAGCTCAATTCAAAGTGGAAAGCCCCTGGCTCGAGTCCCAGCATCTCGGCTCCGATCAGGTAACAGAAATAAAACATCGGACCTATGGTAAGCGGATTGCTGATCCAGACCACGGGCACGGCCAGCAGTACGTTGGCCCTGATCCAGATGGCGCCGGCCGCTGCAATAACCATTTGAAACGGGACCGGCATAAAAGCGCAGAACATACCCAGTGCAACCGCCAGAGAGCAAGAACGCCGGTTAATGTGCCACAAAGACGGATCCTGTAATCGCGGGCCAAGTAGCTTGATCCAGCGATTTTCAGTGATGACGTCAGGATGCGGCAAAAACTTCCTAAGAATCTTCTTTGCCATGATCATTGTATTATCGGCACTATTTCAATATTCTGCAAAGAGTTGGATCAAATAACAGGGAAATAGGCTAGGGAAAGCATGCCTCAACACGCACTTGCCATCGTGCTTGGCTCGCTCGCGGCGCTCTATGGTAATGAACTGCCGGACCCCTACTGGTCGGCATTGATACCGTGCGCAGTGCTGTTTCTGTTTTACTGCCCGACTCATCGCTTTGTTCTACTGCTAGCTATCGCTTACCTGTGGAGCAGTGCCGTTTTTCATTACCATCTCGAGCATCGGCTTGACGCTAGTTATGACAACCAGGTTGCCCTGATTAGCGGAATCGTTGCTGATATTCCACGACGTGGCCAGGGTCGCATCAGCCTGTACCTGACTGCTCTCAAAATCAAGAATTACACCGGTGCTATGCCGCGCCTCGCGCGTCTAAACTGGTACCAGGATCAGCGTGTACCGCGTGCCGGTGAGCGCTGGGTATTTGAGGCTAAACTGAAGCAACCGATCGGGACACTGAATCCGGCTGGATACGACTATGAAGCCCGGCAGTTTACCAGGGGGATTGATGTAACCGGTTATATTCGTGATTCAGTGGCAAATCGTAAACTGGAATCGGCGGCGATGACGTCGGCAAACTACTGGCGCACGCGCATTGCCTTGGATATCGATCGAAGTTGTAGTAGCTGTGAGCATCGAGGCCTGATAAAGGCCCTGGCGTTGGGATTTCGTGGCGATATTCCGATAACTCAAAAGCATTTGCTGCAGTCGAGTGGAATCGCACATTTGCTCGCCATATCCGGTCTTCATATCGGCATCGTGACATTGTTGTTTTATGGACTGGGTCGACACTGCTGGCGCCTGGGTCTCTATCGGAGTGGTTTAAACCGCGCCCAGATCGCCTGGCTTTTTGCGATTGTCGCGGCGCTGGGTTACGCGGCCCTCGCCGGGTTCAGCCTTCCTACCGTGCGCGCACTGATCATGTTTGGCCTGCTCTGGTTGGCGCTGCATACCCGCAACAGGATCAACCTGCTGCAGTCTATCGCGTTGGCAGTCATTGTGATTGTCAGTGTCGACCCGCGTTCGGTTGGCTCAATATCATTCTGGTTGAGTTTCACTGCCTTGCTGGTGATTGCCTTTGTCCAGTTTCGGCTGCCGGCGAGAATGCGTTGGTGGCAACAGTTGCTGGCGCTGCAGTTTAGTTTTTCGATACTTTTCGTACCTCCTGGTATCCTGATCTTTAACCAGTTCAATCCTGCGGGGCTACTGGCCAATATTATCGCAATCCCCCTGGTCAGCTTTGCTGTATTGCCGGTAGTGCTGGGTGGCTGCTTAATGTCAATAGCAGGTTTTGGCGTTAGCCATATCCCGTTTAAGCTAGCCGATAGCCTGCTTGTATTTTTGCTGGATTATCTCGACTGGCTGCTCAATTCCGGTTTGCATTCCATTGCTGTTTCCTATCCGGTACCCCTGATCGCGATAACGCTGGTTTCGATGGTGATATTGCTGTTTCCACGTACCTCCAGGATGCGTCATGTCGCGATGATAACACTTGTTGTTACTGCCCTATGGCAACCCCCGAGGCTGAATCGAGGTGCTTATGAGCTGATCATACTCGATGTAGGAATGGGTACCTCCTTACTGTTGCGCACCCGTAACCACTACCTGGTTTACGACCTGGGACCGGGCAAAGCCAACACGCTTAACCCCGTGGACTGGGCGTTAATCCCGGTCATGCTGCGCTACGGTATTGAAAGACCCGATTTGCTTATTGTCAGCCATGTGGACCAGGACCACAGTGGCGGCATGCATTCATTCAACGGTAGCCATCAGACATCGAGTCTTCTATCCGGAACCCCGGAAGAACTTGAGTCGAGATTTAATATCCGGAATCCACTGCGTTCATGCCATGATTATCCTGACTGGCGCTGGGATGGAGTCGAATTCCGTTTTCTAACGGCAGGTAGCCAGAACACAAGTACGAGCAGTAATAATCGCTCCTGCGTACTGGCTGTAAACGGGAATCACAGAGCCCTGATACCGGGAGATATAGAATCCTCCCAGGAAATGAAACTGCTTTCGAAGTACGGGGCGGCACTTGATGCGGATATACTGCTGGCGCCGCACCATGGCAGCAAGACGTCCTCGATCATGCCGTTTATTAGCCGTGTAAACCCCGAGCACGTGATATTTACCCAGGCAAGGAAAAATCGATGGGGTTTTCCCGCGGACGAGGTGGTGGCACGTTATGATGCGGTGAATGCGCGCCAGTATCGTAGCGATAAAGATGGTGCGATCATTATGCAAAGCAGTGACGAAGGCCTGTTTATCAGGGCCATGCGAAAACCAGTCAGGCGGATCTGGCAGCGATGGTAAAAGGACGCTTGTCACAGTATGATGTGCGGCATTAATTTCTGAGGGTTAAAGCGTGTTCGAACTGGTTCAGGCAGGGGGCTGGCTGATGATTCCGATACTGTTGTGTTCGGTAATTGCGGCAGCCATCGTGATCGAGAGATTGTGGACCCTGCGTCAAAAAAAGGTTATCCCCGAAAAGCTGCTTACCGGTATCTGGAACCTGTTAAGCAGTGATGCTTTAACCGAGAAGCATATCACTGAAATCGAAGACGGATCTCCGCTGGGCCGTGTGCTTGCGGCTGGCTTGATCAACAGGCATCTGTCACGTGATTTAATTCGCGAAAGCATTGAGGAAAACGGTCGGCACGTCGTGCACGAAATGGAAAGGTTCATGAATACACTGGGAACTATTTCCACGATTACACCCTTGCTGGGACTGCTAGGTACCGTCATTGGAATGATTCGCGTTTTTACGGCGATTACTGTAATCGGTGTGGGTGATCCTGGGCAACTGGCAGGGGGCATTTCGGAGGCACTGATCACCACTGCGGCGGGATTGACCGTCGCTATCCCGAGTCTCATTTTTCACCGCCACTTGAAGCGCAAGATCGATGATCTGGTGGTGGCGATGGAGCAGGAAGCGATGAAACTGGTCGATTTTCTGCATGGTGATCGCAAGAACCTGGCCTGACGGATGAACTTTAAGAGCAGAAATGCCGAGGAAGACGTCAATATCAATCTGACGCCTTTAATCGATGTCGTATTCTTGTTGTTGATTTTTTTCATGGTCTCGACGACTTTCGATACCACCTCGCAACTCAAAATTAACCTGCCTGAAGCCAGCCAGGATCAGTCTGTGGTGCCACCGCAGAAACTAAACCTGATGATTGACGCGAAAGGAAACTTCTTCCTCAATTCGCGTGAGTTAACCAATAACAAGAGTGCTACCCTGAAGGCTGCCCTGGAACGTACCATGGACGGCAACAAGTTGCCAATCGTCATCCAGTCGGATGCCGATTCTCCGGTTCAATCTCTGGTCACAGCGATGGATGTTGTCGGGCAACTGGGACTCTCGCAGGTTTCCATCGCTACCACGCGTCCGCTCGAGTAGTCGAATTCGTGAACTTACAGAGAAGCAGGCCGTGAAACCTATCGAAGCAAATTTAACCGGTGCCAGGGCTTATCGTGCGCTGTTATCGATGGCATTCGAGCACAAGACCTACTTTGTCGTCGCGGTCATCGGTATGGTTATTTTTGCCGCCTCGGACGCCGCTTTTGCCTACCTTATGAAACCGTTAATGGATGATGGTTTTATCGATCGCGACCCAACCATAATAAAGCTCATACCGATTGCGATAATAGCGATTTTCGTAGTTCGGATGGTTGCCATATTCATGCGCAGCTACTGCATGGATTACATTGGGCGTAACGTCATCAATAGACTTCGTACAATGATGTTCGAGAAATTATTGACGCTGACCAGTGATGAGTATGATCAATCTTCTACCGCGGCCATCGTCACGCGCTTCTCGTATGATGTCGAACAAGTGGCCAAGTCGGTTTCAAGCTCGCTGACGGTATTTATCCAGGATAGCTTGCGGATTATCGTGTTACTGGCTTACATGGTCTGGTTGAACTGGCAGTTAACGGCAATATTTTTGATAGCCGGCCCGATTGTGTTTTTGATCGTGGTGCGTATATCCGGGCGCTTCCGCAGCATTAGCCGGAGTATTCAGCAATCTATGGGTGGTGTCACCCAGGTGGCTCAGGAAGTTATCGACGCTAACCGAATAGTGAAGATTTTCGGTGGCGATGAATTCGAGCGCAACAAGTTTCACAAAGTTAACAAGACCAATCTCAAATTACATCTGAAAATGTCGATTGCGCAGTCGATCAGCATGCCTCTTATTCAACTGGTGGTCGCCATCGCGTTTGCTGCTATTGTCGCATTTGCGACCTCGGAGTCTATGCGCTCACTTATCAGCCCGGGTGATTTCGTGTCCTTTATTTTTGCGATGACGATGCTGCTTGCGCCGATGCGGGTCCTGTCTTCGATTAACGCCAGTATTCAAAAAGGTATTGCCGCTGGCGAGAGTGTATTTGAGTTCACCTCTCTTGAGAACGAACATAATGAGGGTGAGTTACAACTGGACCGC
This sequence comes from Gammaproteobacteria bacterium, assembly GCA_029288195.1. Classification (GTDB taxonomy): domain Bacteria; phylum Pseudomonadota; class Gammaproteobacteria. Next base: position 9,243 of record JARFPR010000083.1, read on the forward strand.
GCCAAGGGCCAGTTACGATTCGAAAATGTGGTGTTGTGCTATCGACGCAGCGATCAACGCGTGCTCGATGAAATCAGCTTCGAGGTAAAACCTGAGCAGACCGTGGCGATCGTGGGTCGCTCCGGTAGCGGTAAGTCCAGCCTGGTTAATCTTATTCCGCGCCTGTATGAATACGACAGCGGTGAAGTGCTGCTGGACGGTGAACGCTTAGACCATTACCGCATCGCTGATTTAAGACGCCAGGTAGCCTATGTTGGCCAGGATGTAAGGCTGTTCAACGATACCATTCGTAACAATATCGCCTACGGTATCGCCGATAAGGTCGACGAAGAGCAGATTCTTGAAGCTGCAAAACAGGCCCATGCCTGGGAGTTTATTGCAGAAATGCCTGACCAGCTCGATACCGAGGTCGGTGAACGTGGAGTTTTATTATCGGGAGGGCAGCGTCAGCGGATCGCAATTGCCCGGGCGTTACTCAAGAATGCGCCGATTCTGATACTCGACGAGGCGACTTCGGCGCTCGATACCGAATCTGAGCGCTATATACAGCACGCGATGGAACATTTGATGCAAAACCGTACCACGCTGGTAATCGCACATCGACTGTCAACCATTGAGCACGCTGACCATATCCTGGTAATGGACCAGGGCAAGATTGTCGAACAGGGTACTCATGCCGAGCTGCTGGATAACGATGGAATTTATTCAAAGCTGCACTCGATGCAATTTCGGGATGGTGGGGAAACCGAACTGCAGCCGAGTACGCGACCAAAAATTATTCGTTCATCGGTCCTCAACAAATCCTTGATGCAACATTGGGTCAGCTTGTCGACGCAAAGAAGACAGGGGTGGTGGCTGTGGTCGTTGAATCCATTATCACTGTTACTGATGCCGTTATCTCTGGTCTACTACATAATCACAATTCTGCGCCGATTGGGATATCGATTGCGCATAATAAGATCCACCCGGCTCCCCGTTACCACCATTGTCGTTGGCAACATCACTTTGGGGGGTAATGGCAAGACACCTATTGTGGTGGCGCTTTACCATTTCCTGAAGGACAGGGGATTTCAACCCGCTATCGTGACTCGTGGCTATAAAAGTGGTAACGAGAATAATATCCAGATCTTGGACAATGGCCTTGTGCGCAGTGAAGTAGGAGACGAGGCCAACATGATGTCCGAGGTCTGCCATTGCCCCATCGGGGTCGGTTCGAACCGGGTTGCCGCGGCGAAGCAAATACTGGAGCAATTTCCTGATACCGATATCATACTATCCGACGACGGGCTGCAGCATTACGCATTAAAGCGCGATATCGAGATCGCGGTTTCACGATATCTCTCGCTTGGCAACAGACTAATGCTGCCAGCCGGACCGTTACGTGAGCCACGTGGTCGCCTGAAGCGAGTTGATCTCACCATTGACCGGGACGGTGACCAGGTTATCGAGTCCCTCGGCAAGTTATGGAACCTTGCGCAGCCTGAAAAGACGAAGCATATCAGCGAGTTCATGGGCCGGCAGGTACACGCATTGGCAGGTATCGGTTTCCCCGAAATATTTTTTGCCAGCCTGGTCCAGATGGGTGTCGATGTCATCGAGCATGAATTTCCGGACCATCACGAATTCAGTGCCCAGGATTTGAATCTGAAACCTGAACTCCCGATATTGGTCACGCACAAAGATGCGGTAAAATTAAAGGGCATCGCGCGCGAGAATCTGTGGGTAGTTCCACTTGATATCGAGTTTAGCGAAGCGCTGAGTAATCAGATTTTAGAGTTACTGGAGAGTCGTCATCGTGGATAAACATTTACTGGATATACTGGTTGACCCGGTTACCAAGGGACCGTTGATTTATGATAAGAAAAAACAGGAATTGATTTCGCGAGCCTCGCGACTTGCTTACCCGATCCGCGACGGAATCCCGGTGATGCTGCCTGAGGAAGCCCGTGAGCTCAGTAGCGACGAGATCGAGGCACTGCGATAATTAGATGACCGTCGATTTTCGCATCGTGATACCGGCACGTTATGCCTCGTCGCGTCTGCCTGGAAAACCCTTGCGACCGATTCGCGGGAAATCGATGATTGAATGGGTTTATCGAGCGGCACAGCAGGCCAATGCGACGGAGGTTATAGTCGCAACCGATGATCAACGGATAATTGATGTCGTCGAAGGATTTGGTGGACAGGCCTGTATGACCGACGGTTCACACCACAGCGGCACTGATCGCATTCTCGAAGTTACCCGCAAGCTGAACTGGAGCAAGGACAGTATCGTTGTCAATTTACAGGGTGATGAGCCTTTGATGCCGGCGGTCAATATAACCCAGGTTGCTGCTAACCTGGCGTCAAGGGAATGCTCCATGGCAACCCTGCACAAGGAAATCGATGCGCTCGAAGCCGAGGATCCGAACCAGGTTAAACTAGTCCATGATCACGAGGGCCACGCACTATATTTCAGCCGTTCGGTCATTCCCTATAATCGCGGTGGTGAGGTCGGGCAATACTGCGGCCATATCGGTATCTATGCCTACCGCGTGGAGTTTATCGAAACCTTTAGCGAGCTGGCACCCTGCGATCTGGAGATTACGGAATCGCTCGAACAGCTTCGCGCACTGGTTAACGGCTACTCCATCCACAGCGAAATTGCACGCGCAATACCAGGACCGGGCATCGATACCGAAGAGGACCTTGCGCTCGTCGAAAAATTGATGGAGTCGAGGCCAGCGTGAAATACCAATGGAAGCTGGAAAAGCACCTGACGCTGTTCGAAAAATACTTCAAGCTGGATGAGTACAGTATTACCCACGAATTATTTGGTGGTGGCTTCAGCCCGGTATTTACACGTGAAATTTTCGAACGTGGAACCGTGGTCGCGGTGCTGCCATACGATCCCTTGCGTGCCAAGGTAGTATTAATCGAGCAGTTCAGGGCCGGTGCAATCGATGATACCGATGGACCCTGGTTAATTGAATGCGTCGCCGGTGTTATCGAAGCTGGAGAGTCAGAGCAGGCAGTGGCGTTACGCGAATGCGAGGAAGAGGCGGGTTGCACCATCAGTGACCTGGAAACGATCAGCCGCTATTACGTGAGCCCTGGTGGTACTAGCGAACACTGCAGTCTTTTCTGTGGCATCGTCGATAGTGAGGGCGTGGGTGGTATCCACGGGCTGCCGCATGAACATGAAGACATTCGCGTCATGGTTATCGATGCCGCGCAGGCTTACGCCTGGTTGCGTGAGGGTAAAATCCGGTCTTCCGCGACTATTATCGCTTTGCAGTGGCTGGAGCTAAACGAGGCCAGGATAAGCGAACGCTATTCGAGCTAGAAAGCAGTAACTATCGCGATTATGCCGAGTACCAGCAACGATGGCATGGGGCAGGGCAATACTATAGTCTGACTCGGAAATGCTTAATAGATAAAACTAAGAAATAAATAGCCAGCCAGGAATATCGCTACCCACATCGCCATGCTGCCAGCAGGGCGAGCGCTTGTGAGCAAGCCGGTGGGCACATGGTAGATTCCGGAAAGATAGTGCAGGCATTGGTGCAATCTTGTAACAAAGGCCCGGCGCAAAGCGTCATCTAGCTTCCATATGGACGCGAACAGGTTTTGTATCGCAACCGGGAAAAGACGGCGATAAAACCACTCCACGTCCAGGTTGGTAGAGTGTAGTTCGGGGGGATACATGCCTTTGAGGTTGAGCCAGACGAAGGCTAGCGCCGAGAAAAACAGCAGCTGGGTCTGTGCCAGCACGTGAGTCGCGTCATAGGGATTATATCCAGTGTCGTAGGGCAGCAGGGAGTACAACGCGGCGGGATAGACGCCAATTCCGATACACAAAACTGCTGCGATCAACATCGCCAATAACATGTTGTTGGGCGGATCGCTTACCCGAAGGCCCGAGTCATGCGCAAAGAAAGCGAAATAGGGGATCTTGATACCGGCATGATGAAAAACACCCGCGGAAGCAAATAACAGCATTAACCATATCCAGTCATAACCGTTTTCGAGGGCAGCGGACATCACCATCGATTTGCTGACGAAACCGCTGAATAACGGGAAGGCCGAAATAGAGGCTGCCCCGACGATGCACAATACCGTGGTTTTCGGCATGGTTTTGTATAGTCCGCCCAGGTCGGAGCCGTTCATGCG
>JARFPR010000185.1 GCA_029288195.1 Gammaproteobacteria bacterium
TGATTATATTTCGGTAAATACGAATCCGTGATTTCTCATATTATTCAATAACATGCTATATAAACTTAAGGAACAACTGAATAGTTCATGCTAAACTCTGCCAGCCAAAAAAATGGCGCTCGGAAGGTATTTGACGGAATCAATGACCCAATTTTCTAGAATCGACCCGGAATGATGTCGAATAGGGAAAAGTCCGGCTGGTGCGGCCAGATAATCACGCAGGATAAGTAATCAGTGACTCGAAAAACGATCAATTGCGTAGTAATGTTTGCCGATGTGGCCGGTAGTACCGCCATGTACGAAAACATGGGCGATGATCTGGCCCGGGAACGCATCTCCAAGGCACTCAACTCACTGATTTCGATTTCCCGACGGCACAACGGCAATCTGGTCAAAACCATTGGCGACGAGATACTGGTTTACTTTACCGATATAGATATGGCGGTGTTTGCGGCCAAGGCGATACAGGAGGCCATGGAGGATGATCGTTCCCCGGAAACTATCGGGGTGTCGATTCGAATCGGTATGCAATATGGAAGTACCATTCTCGAAAACGACGATGTTTTCGGTGACACCGTTAACGTGGCGGCACGTGTTGCGAGCATGGCCAAGGCACGCCAGATCCTGTGTACCCAGGAAATCGCATTCATGGTCAAGAGTGGGGAACTTTCAAATAACATGCGACCCTTTGACCGGCTGCGGGTAAAGGGCAAAAACGAGCAACTTGACGTATACCTTTATGCCTGGGAGGAGGAAGGTGATATCACCAACATGGCAACTGCCAGCAGTTTTACTAACCCGGCACGCCACGACCAGGTAAAAAAACTCGTCCTTAAATACGAAGGCAAATCCCATACCATTGAAACCGATACCACCTCCTATATTCTTGGCAGAGGCAAGGACTGCGATTTGCTAGTAAAAGGCGATCTGATATCACGCCACCATTTAAAAATTGAACATCGGCGTGGCAAGTTCATTATTACCGATCAAAGTACGAATGGAACCTTTATTCGAACCGCTGAAGGGCAGGAAATTTTCCTGCGTCGCGAAGAGTTTACTGTGTTTGGCTCGGGCTATATCAGTCTCGGCAAGAAGGTCGATCTCAGCGACGAAAATGTCATTCATTTCCTCTGCGAATAAAGCGATATAATACCTGTTCCAAGATAGCGGAGAAAATTACGATGGAACCTGGAAGCAATAGCTTTGATACCCTCACTACACTCGAAGTCGATGGTCAGGAGTATCAATATTTCAGTCTCGAAAAGCTAGCTGCTGGCGACCTATCCGCGATTCGTCAGCTACCGTTTTCGCTAAAGATATTACTTGAGAATGTGCTGCGTTTTGAACAGGGCGGTAATGATGCGGAAGGCGATATCAGGGCTTTTGCAAAATGGGTCGAAACGCGCGGTTCTGATAGAGAAATCGGTTTCCGACCGGCCAGGGTATTAATGCAGGATCTCACCGGGGTACCGGCTGTAGTTGATCTGGCCGCAATGCGCGACGCGGCGGCCGATGATCCTCAACGTATTAATCCACAGATTCCGATCGACTTGATCATTGACCATTCGGTAATGGTCGATGAGTTTGCTACTCCGCAGGCGTTTGCAGCCAATGTTGCACTTGAAGTTAAACGTAACGACGAACGCTATCGATTTCTCAAGTGGGGAGCCACGGCCTTCGATAATTTCAGAGTGGTTCCACCAGGTACCGGAATATGTCACCAGGTAAATCTCGAGTACCTGGCAAAAACGGTCTGGCAACATCAGGTCGACGGCAAGAATTACGCGTTCCCCGATACGCTCGTGGGTACCGACTCTCATACCACAATGATCAATGGCCTTGGGGTGCTTGGCTGGGGTGTGGGCGGTATCGAAGCCGAGGCCGGTATGCTGGGTCAACCGGTATCGTTGCTGATTCCCGAGGTGGTTGGTTTTCAATTTACCGGGCAATTGCGCGAGGGTATTACCGCGACTGACCTTGTATTGACGGTTACCCAGATGCTGCGTGAACATGGCGTGGTTGGAAAATTTGTCGAGTTTTTTGGTGATGGCCTGGCACAATTGCCGCTTGCAGACCGTGCGACACTGGCAAACATGTCACCTGAATTTGGCGGAACCTGCGCCTTTTTCCCTGTTGACCAGGAAACGATTCGCTACCTGAAGTTAACCGGGCGCGACGAGACAACCCTGCAACTGGTCGAGAGTTACTGTCGGGCCCAGGGTTTGTGGTACCAGCCCGATACCCCGGATCCCGTGTTCAGCAGCAGCCTGACGCTCGATCTGGCATCAGTCGAAGCCTCGTTGGCCGGACCCAAACGTCCACAGGATCGCGTATCGCTTTCCGCAATCAAGTCCGCGACGCAGTCGATAATTGGAACAACTGGCACCCAGAAGAGGAGCTCGGATGACGAGTTGCTCGATGGCGATGTGGTTATTGCCGCGGTCACCTCGTGCACCAATACTTCGAACCCCAAGGTAATGATGGCGGCAGGATTGCTGGCGCGCAATGCCAGGGCGGCGGGACTTGGCACCAGGCCATGGGTCAAGACTTCACTAGCGCCCGGCTCCAAGGTTGTTACCGAGTACCTGAATGCGGCTGGACTGCAGCAGGAACTGGATGCTATCGGTTTTAACCTGGTCGGTTATGGATGTACCACCTGTATCGGTAATTCGGGACCTCTGCCTGAAGCGATCGAATCCCAGATCAGGGAAAGAAATTTAAATGTAGCCAGCGTACTTTCCGGAAATCGCAATTTCGAGGGGCGCATTCATCAGCGCATCAAGTCAAACTGGCTGGCCTCACCACCCCTGGTAGTCGCCTATGCGCTAGCGGGAAGTACCTGCATCGACCTGACTTCAGAGCCAATCGGGGAATCTGGCGATGGCAAGCCGGTATTTTTGCGCGACATCTGGCCGAGTAACCAGGCAATTGCGGATGAAGTCATGAAAGTTAACCAGGCCATGTTCAAGGAGCAGTATGCAGACGTTTTCAGTGGTGACCGTAACTGGCAGGAGATCGACGTTGGCGATGCGTTGAACTATAGCTGGGATGATGCCTCTACCTATATTCGCAACCCGCCTTATTTTAAACTCGACAACAGCAAGCAGCTGGAACCGATAGTCAACGCGCGCATACTGGCAATGCTCGGCGATTCGCTAACAACAGATCACATATCTCCCGCGGGGGCGATTGCGATTGATAGTCCGGCCGGACGGTATCTGCTTGAAAACGGGGTTGATAAGAGCAGCTTTAACTCTTACGGGTCGCGCCGCGGCAATCACGAACTCATGATGCGGGGTACCTTTGCCAATATCCGTATCCGCAATGAAATGACGCCCGATGTCGAAGGTGGAATGACTCGCTACATGCCGGGTGGCGAACAAATGAGTATCTACGATGCGGCGGTGAAGTATATGCAGCAGGGAACACCGCTGGTGGTGATTGCGGGCAAGGAATACGGAACTGGTTCGAGTCGCGACTGGGCCGCCAAGGGTCCGCGCCTGCTGGGTGTCAAAGCGGTAGTTGCCGAAAGCTTTGAGCGAATTCATCGTTCCAATCTCATTGGTATGGGGATTTTGCCATTACAATTCATCGACGGATTTGATCGCAAGCGGTTGAATTTAACCGGGGCCGAAAAAATCACCATTAGCGGCATGCAAAAGGGTCTGCAACCCGGTCAGCAGCTGGAATTATCGATTACTGATGCAAGTGGCAGCGTTTTGGCGGTGGATGTCCTGTGTCGCATCGATACCAGTGACGAGGTTGCCTACTTCGAGGCCGGTGGCATACTGCAGTACGTGCTCGATAAGGATCGGAACTGAAAACATATGCTGATCACGTTTAAGACCAACGCCTATGCCAATATTACGATGTTTGGTGATGTGGGGCTCAAGATGCTGGAAATGATAGATTTTGGTACCAGGGTTCCGGGCGCAATCAATGCCGAAGACGTGCCGCAGGCATTGGATAACCTGAAGGCGGCACTGGAAAAAATGCCGGAGCAGGTTGAGGCTGCTGGAGATGCCGACGATGATCAACCCGCAGTTAGTCTGCATACTCGTGCGGTTCCCCTGGTCGAGTTACTGCAGGCCGCGGTCGAAGAGGAAACCTACGTTCGCTGGGAATAGTTCTTTCCGAGACTGATTAATCAGGTAACTCTACGAAACTAACGATAATAAAAATACCGATAACCATAACCATTATAAAGTTGACATCATGACAGACAAAACGATTTTGCTGGGCTATGCGACCCAGGATAAAACCCACGGCGCCGGCGTTTATCCGGTTCACCTTAATTTGAAACGTGCCAACCGTCATGGGCTTATCGCCGGTGCCACGGGCACTGGTAAGACCGTATCGTTGCAGGCACTGGCCGAAAGTTTTTCACAACAGGGGGTACCGGTGTTCCTGGCGGATATCAAGGGTGATGTTTCCGGTATTAGCCAGGCTGGAAAATCCCATCCCAAGGTCAATGAAAGATTGCAGGCCCTGGAACTTCCCACCGATCAATGGCGCGGCTGCCCGACTGTATTCTGGGATCTATACGGTAAACGTGGGAATCCGGTGCGTGCCACAATATCTGATATGGGGCCGGTGTTGTTATCGCGTTTGATGAATCTGAACGACACCCAGTCCGGAGTTTTGAGTATTGCCTTTGCGGTGGCCGACGATAATGGCCTGTTGTTGCTGGATCTCAAGGATTTGCGCTCCATGCTGCGGCATGTCTCGGAAACTGCCACAGAGTTGAGTAGTGTTTATGGCAATGTCTCTAAAAGCTCGGTTGGTGCGATCCAGAGACGCTTGCTGGTACTTGAACGCAGTGGCGCGAAAAAGTTTTTTGGCGAGCCCATGCTCGAGCTAGATGACCTGATGAAGGTCGATGCCAACGGTGCTGGAATCGTCAACATCCTCGTGGCTGACAAATTGATGCAGGAGCCCGCCGTATACTCGACGTTGTTGCTGTGGTTACTTTCCGAACTGTTTGAAAATTTACCGGAAGTTGGCGATCCCGATAAACCTAAACTGGTTTTGTTTTTTGACGAAGCGCATCTGATGTTCAAGGATACCCCGAAAGCGCTGGTTGAAAAAATCGAGCAGGTGGTGCGCCTGATTCGGTCCAAGGGTGTCGGCGTTTATTTTATTACCCAGAGCCCGGGTGATATTCCTGATTCTGTTTTGGGGCAATTGGCGAATCGTGTGCAACACGCGCTGCGCGCATTCACCCCGAGAGAACAGAAGGTGGTCAGGGTCGCGGCACAGACGTTCCGCAGTGACAAAAGCTTTTCGGTGCAGGATGCGATCACCGAAATGGGTGTCGGCGAGGCACTGGTTTCGACCCTGATGGCCAATGGTGCGCCTTCGCCGGTCAAACGGACCATGGTAAAGCCGCCGGTATCCCGAATCGGGGCTGCCAGCAAAACCGAGGTTTCTAAAGTCCTGAAACAAAACCCGTTTGCGAAAAAATATGCCACCACGGTCGATCGTCATTCGGCGTTTGAAAAGCTGGCCAAACGTGCTGAAGACGCGGCCAGTGAGGCTGCAGAAAAGAAACCGTCGCGTAAACGAGTCAATAAAGCGCCGAAACCTCGTGGTCGATCACGCCAGGGTGTCGTCGAAACCTTTGCCAAGAGTGTCGCACGTAGTCTTGGCGGCAAGGCGGGGCGTGCACTGGTGCGTGGTATCCTGGGTTCGCTGTTTAAAGGCAGATAACGAATCTGTGCTTAACTGTTAGCCATTCACCATAGAATTGACCACCGCGCTCCAGCCATGGGCGATATTTTCGTGGTTGTAACCGCCGCCCCCCATGGCCAGCATACGGCCCTGGCAGTAGTCATCCGCAATAATGCACAGCCTTTCGGCGGCGTAGGCGTGTGAGGCCGGACTGAATTCCATGTTGGTGATCGGGTCCCCCTTGATGCTGTCGGCGCCGCATTGCAACAGTATGAACTCCGGTTCATGTTTACGCAGGTAGTCCTCGACTATCGGCCATACTTCTTGGAATACCGTGTCGTTAGAGAAAGGCGGTACTGGAATATTCAGCTTGGTGCCCTCGGCCAGACCGGTCCCGGTTTCGTTGACAAAACCGGTGCCCGGGTAAAGCGTTCGGCCATCCTGGTGGATGTCGGCAAATATCAGCTCGGGATCATCTTCAAAACTGTAAAATACGCCGTCGCCGTGATGTGCATCGATGTCAATATAGGCGACCCGCTTGATGCCATACTGCTCGCGCAGGTATTCGATCGCGATGCCGCAGTCGTTAAACACGCAGAACCCGGCCGCAACATGACGGCGGGCGTGATGTAATCCTGCAATTGGGGAAAACGCGCGTCGAAACTCGCCCTTCATAATGCGATCGATTGCATCGGTGACCGATCCGGCGACGTGACTCGCAGCTTCGAACATGCCGACGAAAGAAGGGGTGTCGCCGCCATCCAGGTAACCGTGCCCGCTGACCGAGTAATCACGCACTTTTTCGATATAGTCGCTGGTATGAAACAGGTGGATACGGTCGCTGCTTGCCGCTACCGGGGTCTGAATTGCGAGCTGCTGATCCAGGCCGAGCCGGATCAACTCTGCCTGAAAGACGTCATGGCGTTGTGGTCCGAATGGATGACCGTCCTTGAAGCCGTAGTCGGCAAGGGCCTGGCCAAGATAAATACAGGTGTCTTTGGGGGGCATTTGCGGGTACCGGTTAAATTACCGAACCCATTAAAAACCAGCCTTGCGGGCAGGTCAAATTCTAAGCACTCTGCGGATCAGCCCTGGCTCTTCTGCTGACCGATCACCCATTGGTGATCGCATTTCTGGCAGCGCGCGTAAATCGGGTGTGCTCCGACGCGAACCTCGAAGGAGCCATAGGTTCCGCAGGAATTGCAGGTAGCCGAGTTTGCACACAGTTGGGCAAATGAAAACTGCGTCCAGAAGCGCCGGAATAACTCGATAATCGCTATTCCGATCAGGTACAGCACGAAAATCGACAGGATAGAAAAGATACCGGAGAAATTGACACCAACAAGCTCAATAATGGCAACGAACAGAAATCCGCACATCAGGCAGCTGAGTAACCAGGCAAAACTTAAAAAAAGCTGCCGTTCGTGCCAGCGACTGAACTTTAACTGTTGCATGAGCCTGTTTTGCATGATGTCGGTCTCAGATAATTAGTATATTCCTGATGTCGGCGAAAATCTGGAAATATTTAATCTGGAGAGGTTCATCTGCCCGGGATCAGTTATTTGCGGCCAGTTTTTTCTGCAATAAAATGCAGGCTTCGCGCCAGGGCTCAAACGCGGACTGTTGTTTCAGTAAATCGAGCCCGAGTTTCGAAAAAGTCCCCTCGGTTGCGATGCCGCTGGCAATTTCTGCGGGCGAAATTTCTTTACTGGACAGGGCCAGCTCTGCTGCTCCCTTCGCCATACCCATCACCAGCTGCGCACTAAGCTCCTTTGGCAGTTCGGGTCCCTGGGTCGTCTGGATCAATTCCTGGAAGAGCGGGAAAAACCAGCAATAAACGCAAGCGAGCACACTGCCCTGGTTAAAGTAGGTCTCATTATCGGTCACGATTGAAGTGCCGCAAGAATTGAAAAATTCACTCACAAAAGCGTTGTCTGGATAAATAAGGGTAGGGCTGGCGCCAGCCTCGGCGCTACTGACCGGCATTGCACGCACGATTTCAAGTTCAGCCGGAACCGCGCTACGCAGTTGTTCGATATCTATACCGGCAACGACACTGATCAGAGTCTGGTTTGCGTTGAACTCGAGACTACCTAGCGTTTCCAGGCAATCGGCGGGGCGGGTCGCGATTACGATATAGTCGCTATTTGAAACCACCGACTGGTTATCGGGCTGGACCTCACAGTTGTAATTGATTGCCAGGTACTCGGATTTTTCGCGATTGCGCGGGCTCAGCAGGACAGGTCCCTGGTAGCCGCCGGCCCGAACTCCCTTGATGGAGTAAAGTGTCAGTGCTCCGACACCGATAAATCCGATTGTCTGCATTATGATTCATGTCCCCGGGAAAAATCGTTTCGCCCCGTTTTGTCTTCTCCGCGCAATAAAAACAGCGCCCGGTTGGAATAGCCATGCGGAGAGCCAGCTTCTTCCTTGATCTTGCCGCTATTGTGATTATAGAAACTGGTCGCCGGCATGATACGCAGAACCAGTCCCATGCGACGCTTATCCGAGCGATTCGAATCCGAACCGTGCACCAGGTAGACATCGTGCAGTGATATCTGTCCGGGCTCGAGGACGATATTACGCTGCAGACTTAAATCGACCTGGTCTTCGTCGATGACCTGCGCCAGGGTATAGTCGTCGCGATGCTCGAAATGATGCGAGTAGATCTTGTGCTCGCGGTGTGATCCGGGGATAAATTTCATGCAACCCTGTTGCGGGGTGGATCCATCGAGTGAAATCCATACGGTTAGCGTTTCCAATGGTTCGATCGGATAATAATCACCATCCTGGTGCCATGGCGTTGCCTTTCCGTTATGTGCGGGTTTACCGAATATGGTGACGCCCCATAATATAAAATCACCGCCAATCAACTGTTCGACCATATCCAGAATTTCGGCAATGCGGGCGAATTCCAGCCATTCGGGATCGCCCTTGACGCCGTAGGTGCCACTCGCGTCGAGGTGGGGGCCGAGGATAAAATCGGCGGAAAAATCCGGGTTGTCGCTGTTGTCTTCGAGTAGATTCTGATAAAGCTCGTTGATCCGTGCGAGCGTCGCTTCGGGAACACGATACCGCGACGGGATCACCAGGCCATCTCGGTGATAGGTATCGATTTCCTGGTCGGTCAGCGGCATCGCCAGAGCATATTACAAAGCCGTAAACGGGTACAGCCAGTCACGTCAAATCATGATATCTTTTTGCGCATAATGAAACAGACGATACTTGAAATTACCAGTGAGCCTATCGGCGTCGGGCAGGAACGTGTCTGCTACCGGCATCCCGAAGATGCCGGCAAGGTCGTCAAGATCCAGAAGGGAGAGAATGACAAGCAAACCCGGCGTGAGCTCGAGCTTTATAAAAATTTATCCCGACGCAAGATGACTAACTTCGAGCATATTCCCCGCTATTATGGAATGGTGCAAACCAACCTGGGTGAAGGCTTTGTCGTCGATCTGGTTGCGGACTTCGATGGTGCGGTTTCCAAATCCCTGTGGTGGCATTTCGAACAGGGCTTCCCGGTCACCGAGTTTTTACCCTATCTCGATGAGCTCCGGCAATACCTGCTCGACAACCTGATCGTCTTCAGTGTTGATATGGGACGTTATAATATTCTATTCCAGAAAACATCGCAGCAGCAGGCGCGTCTGGTGGTTATAGATGGCCTTGGCAATCATAGTGCGATCAACTGGCTCGATAACATCGCTTATTTTGGACGCCGCAAGATAAATAGGCGCTGGCGGCGTTTTATCGGCAGACTGCAAAATTACTCGGACGAAGTAACGCGCGCAAACAACGCCATTCCAAAAACGCTCGAAGTGGCGTATCGAAAAACGGGAAAGCCGAGTCAGTCAGCAAGGGGCGACTTGGAGTAATATCTGCTGCTTCACATCGATAGTGACTCGATGCAATTATGATCGGAATACGTCGCTGCGAGTACGAATGGTAGCTCTAGGGATTCTCACTAGCCGATTGACAGTCGATGCACAGGCTGGCATAGGGTTGTGCCTGTAGTCGCGCGAACGCGATCGGTTCATCGCATTGCAGGCATGTTCCGTATTCCCCACTGTTTATGCGCAGCAACGCCAGCTCGATGCGTTTTAGTAGTTGGTCTGCCTGCTGTTGATTAGCGATGGCCATTTGCTGTTGCTGAATTGCATCGACACGTGAAACCCGACCGACCGATTGCTGGTCAAGTGTTACCGGTTTGGTAGACGAATCGGTGCTGAGCATCTGTTCTTGGAGCGCCTGCTGGCTCGAGACGAGCGTGGAGCGCAGTGCTTCGATTTGTTGCTGACTAAGTTCGGTTACCGACATGGATCAGGATGTCGAGACAGGTTGCTGACTCGTGTCAATACCATAGTCGGTGCGGGTAATTTTGTTTGCATGCGTGTGTTGGCGAATGCTGCGGTTTTTCGCTATCGACTCGGGCTGTGCGTAACCGCGCCCGTGGTCCAGGTGCACGCAACTACAACGATAGCGTACCTGGCGTGTTTTAATCCCCATGTTCATCAGGCGTTCGCCGAACTCTCGATCCTGTCCGCCGTATTGCATTCGCTCGTCGAAACCATTGGTGGCAAGAATATGCTTTTTCCAGGTCGATGAGCTGTGTCCATTCCAGGTGGCACGGGTAATGGTTAGCGCATCCAGAATCGCGCCCAGGGTCGGATGAGAAAAAAGCTTGGCAATTTTTGGGGTAAAGGAAACACCATGCTTTAACAGCCAGCCTGGACGTGTACTTTTTCCATCGAGGATGTCCTGCCTGGTAATCGCTCTCGATACCTCTAGTGGCAACTTGAAATACCCGCCTGACAGCAAGGTATTTTCTCGCGCCAGCTTGACATGGTTTTTTACAAAATCAGGGTGGGGGATGCAATCGCCGTCGGTAAAGATCAGGTACTCTCCCTGGCTCGCGACGATCGCCTTGTTCAATATTCTGCATTTCTGAAATCCATCATCTTCCTGCCAGATATGCTGAATCGGGATATCGATTTCAGGTTTCAGCGATTCGATTACATCACGGGTTTCCTGTCCGGAACCATCGTCGGCGACGATGATTTCAAAATCGCGGAAGGACTGCATCGAAAAACCCCACAGGGTTTTTTCCAGCCACTTTGGATGGTTATAGGTCGAAAAAATTACTGACGCAAACATCAGCGGAGCTCGTCGTAGATTAGTTCCAGTTTGGCGCATTGTTTACGGATATCGAAATGCGCTTCGACCCGCTTGCGCCCCTGAATACCCATATTGTGACGCAACGTGGAATTTTCCAGCAAACTTGCGATGTTGTCTGCCAGTCCTGCAACATCTTTTTCCTCGCTTAGCAACGCTGTAGTTCCCTCTGCGACCGCTTCGACCAGCCCGCCGCTGCGAAAACTGACGACCGGGGTCTGCAGCGCCTGGGCTTCGAGAAATACCATGCCAAGGCCTTCAGTATCGCCACTAGCTGCGGTGATGCTCGGGGCAACAAATAGCCAGCATCGTGCCAGTTGTTC
>JARFPR010000294.1 GCA_029288195.1 Gammaproteobacteria bacterium
AATCGACGGCGGTTTCTGTGGCGTGGAACCGACCACGGTGATCAGCCTGATCGACGGTCATCCCGAGATCCTGCGGCACGGTAGGGGCGAAATATCGTTCCTGGAATAGAGGTCGGGACGAGTTTTTTCCGCACGATCTTAAAATGGCAACTACTACAAGCTTTTATGGATAAGCTATTAAAATCATGGTTTGTGGCATTGCTTGTTAGTATAATTCGGCCAGGGCCGATATAAACTGGATCAACCTTATTGAACACCATTAGTCAAAACAACCGCGTGCTGTCAGGCATGCGTCCTACCGGGTTGTTGCACCTGGGCCACTATCACGGCGTCTTGAAAAACTGGATCGAATTACAACACAGCTACGAGTGTTTTTACTTCGTTGCGGACTGGCACGCACTGACTACGCATTACGAGGATCCTTCGATCATCGCTGAAAGCACTCGCGATATGGTCATCGACTGGCTCGCCGCCGGCGTTAATCCGGGCACCGCGACCCTGTTTATTCAGTCGCGCATCCCGGAGCATGCTGAACTTCACCTGCTGCTGTCGATGATTACGCCGCTGGGGTGGCTGGAGCGCGTGCCGAGCTTCAAGGACCAGCAGGAGAAAATCAAGGACAAGGATTTATCCACTTACGGTTTTCTCGGCTATCCGCTGCTACAGGGCGCGGATATCCTGATGTATAAAGCCGGTTTTGTGCCTGTGGGCGAAGACCAGGTTGCACATGTCGAGTTGACACGCGAGGTCGCGCGTCGGTTTAACCATTTCTATGGCAGCGAGCCTGATTTCGAAAACAAGGTTAACGCTGCAATCAGCAAAATGGGCCATAAAAATGCCAGGCTTTACCAGGACGCTCGCAAGCGTTACCAGGAGCAAGGGGATACGGAGGCGCTATCGATAGGCCACGCATTGCTGGAATCGCAGCAGAACATCAGTTTGAGTGACCATGAAAGGTTGTTGGGCTATCTCGATGGCGAGGGGCGCATCATTCTTCCCGAACCGCAATCGCTGTTGACCGTGTCGTCAAAAATGCCCGGGGTCGATGGACAGAAAATGTCCAAGTCCTACAATAATATGATCGCTTTACGCGAGGATGAAGACAGCGTCACGCGCAAAATCAAAACCATGCCGACCGACCCGGCCCGCGTAAGGCGCACGGATCCGGGTGACCCGAACAAGTGCCCGGTATGGGAATTTCACCAGGTCTATACCGATGAAGACACGAAGGAAAAGCTGGCCCAGGGTTGCAGGACAGCGTCAATCGGTTGCATCGATTGCAAGCAATACGTGGTCGATTCAATCATCGAGGAATTAAAACCGATACAGCAGCGTATCAAGGAATACCTGGGTGATCTTTCAGGGGTCGACAGCATTATTAACGAGGGTTGCGAGGCCGCCCGTGATGTCGCGCAGGATACCATCGAAGAAGTGCGTAAAGTGATGGGATTAACCGGGCGCAGGTAGTGCCCTCGTAGCGATGGAAAAAGTTTTTACCAACAGCGCACCAAACCAGTCGGAAATGCCGTTTGCACTGGTGCAGGGCGAACCCCTGACGGTTATCCCGCAGGACCTTTACATCCCGCCCGATGCATTGCTGGTTTTCCTCGAGGCTTTCGAAGGCCCGCTCGATCTGCTGCTCTACCTGATCAAGCGCCAGAATCTCGATGTCCTGAACATTCCCATTGCCGCGATCACCAAGCAATACATGGAATACATCCACTTGATGGATCATCTCGAGCTCGAACTGGCCGCGGAATACCTGGTAATGGCGTCGATGCTGGCGGAAATTAAGTCGCGCATGCTGTTACCCCGACCCGCGGAGTCGCAGGACGAAGATGACCCGCGTGCCGAGCTGGTGCGACGCCTGCAGGAATACGAGCAATTTAAACAGGCGGCCGAAGACCTGGATGCGCTCGATCGACTGGAACGTGAAATTCACCTCACCAATATTGATATCCCCAA
>JARFPR010000498.1 GCA_029288195.1 Gammaproteobacteria bacterium
GCTAATCGAGACTCCCAAACACACGACGCAACAGTTCGGTGGTGCGCGCAGCCGGATTGTCTCGGATACTGGCTTCTTCGTCCGCGATCAGCACAAACAGTCCGGCTATCGCCCTGTCGGTAGCATAAGCCTCGAGATCCGGATCAACATCGTCCACCAATGGAAGCTGGTTATACTTATTGACTATATCACCGTAATATCGAGTCGCGCTGGTTTGCTGCAGCGTGTCACTGACAATAGGCAGGAATTCTTTGCGCAAATCGTCTCCGGTGGTGCGGACCAGGTATTGGGTCGCGGCATCATCGGCACCATTTAAAATATCAAAAGCATCCCGAATGGTCATAGAGGTGATCGCTTTTATGAAAATCGGCTTGGATTTGATCGCGGCTTTTTCCGCACTGCGGTTCAGCTGCATGACAAAGCGATCGACATCCTTGCCGAGTCCGACCTTGCGCAGTGCTTTTTCCACTTTGCGCACCTCGGTGGGAAATTCGATTTTAAGCCGCGGGTTAGCGTAATAACCATTTTTAGCCGACGCGCTCACCGCCCCTTTCGAGATTCCTCGCGATAGCGAATCCTTGAGAGCCGCCACAACCTCGGAATTGGTCAACGGTACTTCATCGACACTCGCACTAACGATTTCATAAGCCTGACGCAAGTCTTTTTCAGAACAACCCGCCAAAGCAAGCAACACGATCCCGAGCGGGATCATCCTCATTATTTTATTCATATGTACTCGATTATATCGCCCAGTTGTTCGACCCGGATATCGGTGAATTCAGCCCAGTCTACATTACCACGGGTGTCCAGATGTACCGTCGCTACACCTGCACCCTTACCGGCTTCGAGATCATACAGATAATCGCCGACCATGACCGTATCTTTAGCATCAGCCTGCCAGAAATTCAGCAAGCGTTTAACGCCGTCGGGTGAGGGTTTCGGAATACAGGAGTCTCGATCCAGAATATGATCCAGCGGAAAAAAGTGGTCAATCTTGCAGGCCTGCAAGGTCTGTTCGACAACCGGCATGGTATTACGCGTCAGGATTGCGAGCTGACGGCCTCCTTCATGCAGCGTTTGCAGCAATTCGCTGGCCCCCTGCATCACTGATGACTTTCCGGCGTAGTAAAACTCGAGTTCATTCAAAGATTCCCATAGTGGTGCGGCCTCGCTTTCCGGCATTGCGTGAAGCGCCTCGAGGATCGGGGTCTCCGGCGCCAGTCCCAGTTCGCGGCGGATGTGGTCAAAGTCGTGTGCGCTCACGGTCAGGGTACCATCCAGATCAAAGATCCAGTGGCCGCGATGTTTGAGCAAGTTTGTTTGCTGCATCAAGCTATCCGTTATCGTTGGGAAAAATCAGGTTTCAATGTAGTATCACGGTTTCGCAATTTATCAAAAAGGAGACAAATATGGCAATCCAGGTTGGCGATAAAATTCCTGCGGTCGATTTTCAGCATATGGCCGATGGCGGAATAGAAACGATTAACAGCGAAGACCTTTTCGGTGGCAAAAAAGTCGCTCTGTTTGCACTCCCCGGCGCCTACACACCAACCTGCTCCGCATCGCATCTACCTGGCTATGTCGTGGCCTCGGACGACTTGTTTGCCAAGGGCATCGATCTGATTGTATGCCTTTCAGTCAATGACGCCTTTGTCATGGATGCCTGGGGCAAACAACATAACGCCGACGACAGGGTCATGATGATAGCCGATGGCAGCGCCCATTTCACTCGTGCCGTTGGGCTAGAACTGGACCTCGATGCTGCTGGCATGGGAATTCGCTCGCAGCGTTATGCGATGGTAATCAACGACAACGTGGTCGAGTTACTCAATATCGAGGCACCAAAAAAATTCGAAGTCAGCGATGCCCAGACCTTACTGGCCAGCATTTGACGGTTTAAAAACATGCCCGAGCCCAAAGGACCCAGTGAATTTGTCGATGCTGCCTATCATCTCGACGATGAGGCCAGCATGGTCGATTTCTACCGCAAATGGGCCGCGGATTATGATCACCAGATGCTCAACGAGCTTGGCTATACCTCACCGACAAAAATTGCACAACAGCTAAGCCAGCATTTACCCGATACCCAGTCAACGGTATTCGATATCGGTTGCGGCACCGGCTTAACCTGTGTATTCCTCGCCGCAAAAGGTTATACCAATCTCGACGGAATCGACCTCTCACCCGATATGGTGCGTGTTGCCAGCGAACGCGGCATTTACCGCGAGCTTCTGGTGGGCGATGTTAACCAGGCGCTGGAACGCAACGACGAGAGTTATGACGCGGTTATTTCATCGGGTACATTTACCCATGGTCACGTCGGTCCGGAACCACTGGATGAAATATTTCGAATTCTGAAACCGGGTGGCATCCTGGCCTGTACCATCCATCAGGATCTGTGGACATCGATGGGTTTTGAAGAAAAACTGGCAACCATGTCCGCAAACGGCATCGCCAGTCCTGTCAGTTGCGAAATGGATAGCTATTACAAAGGTCGCGAGCCCGAAGGCTGGTTCTGTGTCTATCGAAAAAAACTTAACTTGCATCCTGCAGTTTAATGAAGTGATCAAGCACAGTAGTCACATAACATCCAGCCGGCAGATCCAGTTTTAATAGCAGGGATTGATCCCCGGCATCGTAGTCGTAACTGAAGTTATCGACAAGCGCACGTAAGGCACGCATTTGCAGCTTTGCCCCCTGTTGATCGAGGCAGCGGGTAATCG
>JARFPR010000510.1 GCA_029288195.1 Gammaproteobacteria bacterium
GTGCAGTTGCGGTCAGCGCCATCATTAATTTTCTGAACTTCATTTTATTTTCCTCACTTCGGTTGTGTTTCATTGAGAAACTATCTTGTTATGCCCTGTGGGCGTTCACACCCTATGGGTGGTTACTGCATCGTCCTCGACAGAAATTTTCGAAAACGATCAGAATTCGGATTTTTAAACATTTGGGTTGGTTCGCCCTGCTCCTCTATCCGGCCCTCGTGCAGGAACACGACCTCTGACGATACGTCACGGGCAAAACCCATTTCATGGGTAACGACCAACATGGTGCGCCCTTCCTCGGCAAGATCGCGCATGACCTTGAGCACTTCACCCACCAGCTCCGGATCCAGTGCCGAGGTTGGTTCATCAAACAACATCACCTCGGGATTCATCGCCAGGCCTCGAGCTATTGCTACACGCTGCATTTGACCACCGGATAATTGCGCTGGATAGTAGTCCTTGCGCTCAAGAATCCCGACCTTGTTGAGCAAGACCTCTGCCTGCTCGATTGCTTCGGCCTTTGGAACTTTCAGTACATGCACCGGAGCCTCGATCACATTTTCAATTACCGTCATGTGGGACCACAGGTTGAAGCTCTGAAAAACCATGCCGAGGCGTGCACGCAGGCGCTCAACCTGGTGTATATCTTCAGGTTCATAACGACCGGATCTGCTGGTATGCATACGAATTTTTTCGCCGGCAACGAAGACATCGCCAGCATTAGGGATTTCAAGCAGGTTAATGCAACGCAGGAAAGTGCTCTTGCCGGAACCGGAGGCACCCAGTATCGAAATCACATCACCTTTATGCGCACTCATCGATACGCCGCGGATTACTTCAACGTCACCAAAGCTTTTATGCAGGTCTACGACCTCCAGCGCGGCGTGGTCGGCCGATGCTTCGCTCATTCGGTTTATCCTCTTGGATATATCGCTTTTAATACGATAGTTTTTTAGTTATTCCGGCATACTAACACCTTTTTAGGCCCTTAAACTACCGGTTGTTGGGCCATTGGGCCGGATCCTAAAGCGCCAGCAGGCGCTCGATCATACGCTGTGCCTGCGCGGCATAGCCACCTCCAAACAGGTTGGCATGGTTCAGTACGTGGTAGAGATTATAAAGTTCCCGCCGCTCTGCGTAGCCGCTATCGATCGGGAAATGCTCGCTGTACCGGTTAAAAAAGTTGTGGCCCGGATGACCGAATAATTCCATCATCGCGAGATCAGCCTCGTGGTCACCGTAATAACAGGCCGGATCATAAATAACCGGATTGCCATCCAGATCAGCTCCCTGGTTACCACTCCACAGATCACCGTGCAGCAGTGACGCGCGCGGATGATAGGTTTCAAAAAACTTCACGAGATTCTCTGACAGGCGATTACCGGCATCGATCAGGCCGGCATCGAAGCCGTTTTGCTGTGCCAGTTCGAGTTGAAACCCCAACCGGTGTTGCCGCCAGAAGTCTATCCAGTCAGTATTGAAGGCATTGTGTTGCGGTGTACTGCCAATGGTATTGTCGCATTCAAACCCGAACTGCTCCTCGAAACAGCAATGCATCGCGGCAATCGCAGTAGCGAGTCGCCCGGCATCAGCCTGCCCACCGAACTCAATGTTTTCCATGACGATGTAGGCATAATTGTCTTCATCACCGGTCAGAAGCACTTCAGGTACACGAATCGTCTGGCTGCGACGGATTGCGTCAAGTCCGGCTTTTTCAGCAACAAACATCGACAACAGGTCCGCACGATTAACTTTAACGAAGTATTTATGCACGCCGCATTCGAGCCGAAAAGCCTGGTTAATATCGCCACCATGGACCGGTACTGTCTGAATATCACCATCCGGGAGTTGCAGTTGCCGTGCCAGCGAAGCAGAGAGTGATCGCCATTTCATCACAACATACGGTACTCGCCCGGCAGCAATCCGTCTAATGCCCAGTCGCAGATTCCTGTCCGGACCAGGCGCAGGGTTGGATGCCCGACTGCCGCGGTCATACGTCGCACCTGGCGATTACGTCCCTCCTGGATCTCAAGTCGCAACCACTGTGTCGGGATGTTTTTGCGCACACGAATCGGAGGATCGCGTTGCCACAGCCAAGCGGGTTGGTCGACCTGCCGTACTTTTGCCGGACGGCTTGGACCATCCTTTAGTTTGACACCCGAGGACAGCGCCTGCAGCGCCTCTGTATCGGGACTACCCTCGACCTGCGCGAGGTAGGTTTTCGTTTGCCGGTAACGCGGATTCGAAATTCGCGCCTGCAGCGCGCCGTCATCGGTCAACACCATCAAACCCTCGCTGTCGAAATCAAGGCGGCCGGCCGCATAGACTCCGGCAACATCAATGTAGTCGGCCAATGTAGATTTATCTCCTGACGGGGAGAACTGGCTCAGCACCTGGAACGGTTTATTAAACAATAATGTCCGGGCCATGTTATTGCGGGCCGTGCGTGTCAAGGTAACTCTGCCAACGAGCGCTGCGTGCGTTATCAAAAGCCTGTTTATGCATTATTCGTTTCAGCTCCGTCACGTCGGCCGGTCGACGCCCGGTATCGACCTGCTGCATTTCCTTAATTCCGCAATTGATGCGGGTTAAGCGGGGACTGACATCGAGCAGTGCTTCATGCTCGATTAATGATCGTTGTACATTTCCAGCATAGCGAAATTTCATTTCACCGACTTCGTGCAGATGTCGTCGTAGATTTTCGATGTTGTCGTACTTCTTCAGTAATCGCGCCGCAGTTTTCGGCCCGATCTCCGGAATTCCCGGAATATTATCAACCTTGTCACCGGTGAGCGCTAATTGATCGGCTATCTGCTGCGGACGTACTCCATACTTTTTACATATCGCGCGATAGTCGAGTTTTTTATCGTCAAGGTAAGCCCACCAGATATCCTGCTGGTTGATTAATTGTGCGAGATCCTTGTCCGCGGTTAAAATTGCAACCGGCAACTCTAACGAACCGTGGTAATGTGCGAGCGAACCGATCAGGTCATCCGCTTCCCAACGCTCGCTGCTGACACAGCTAATTCCCAGGGCTTCCAGCCATTGTCGACACCAGGCGAACTGGCGCTTCAAATCCACCGGGGCCGGGCTGCGATTCGCCTTGTATGCTGAATAAATTTCTTTACGCGCCGATTTCGACAGGCTCTCGTCAAACGCGAATACAAGTCGACGCGGCGCCTGCTCGGTTAACAGCCGATAAACGAAATCGCTGAAACCGACAAAGGCCTGGTTGGCTTGCTGCTGCAGGTTTACCCGCTCTCGCTCCGGGCCATTCCAGGCCCTGAAAATGAATATACTGGAATCGACCAGGAATAAACGCATTAAAAAGAGTTTTCACTACAATTAAGGTATAAAGATTTTACAATGGTGTTTGCTATAATCGCGCGCACTATTTTGAGTTTGTGATTCGATGCTACGCTTTGTTTTCATTTTCACTGCCTTGCTGGCCACCACTCCGGCCTCGGCCGCCACTTCAGTTAAGCAGGTGCAGCAGTTACTGGAGCAACAAAAGTATCTCGACGCGGCCAATGCGGGCGAGCAATTGCTGCAGCAAAGTCCAGGGCATGCGCACACCCGGTTTTTAACCGCTTACGCCTACCAGATGAGTGCACAGACCGACAAGGCGGTAGTGCTCTACCAGGATTTGATCAAGGACAAACCGGATTTGCCCGAACCGCGCAATAACCTGGCCATGATTTACCTGGCACAAGGCGACTACGATCGCGCCAGTCAATTACTGGTCGACGCGCTTAATACCAGTCCCAGTTATGCAATCGCCTACGATAACCTGAGCCAGATATACAAGGGCATCGCCAGCGAGGCTTACCGGCGCGCAGTCAGTGAATCGGGTGAGCCTGCAAAATACACGCACAAGATTGAACTCACCGCGCTCACCAACCTCGAGGCAGCGGACCAGGAACCGATAGTCGAAGAAATCCCCGATACGCAAAAAACCCGGGTCAATTTCGCAAACCAGGAAACCCTGTTAATCGAGCAGGTCAAAGATTGGGCAACGGCCTGGAGTAGCAAGGACTTCGCTGCCTACACCGGCTTTTACACGCCAGAATATCGCGCCCAGTTCGAATCACATGGGCAATGGGTCGAGTATCGTCGTAAACGTATCGCGCGCCCGGGAGCGATAAAAGTCGAGGTCAACGACATACAAATCAAGTGGCGCAGTGAAAATCGAGCTATCATTGATTTCAAACAGGCCTACGATTCACCCGGCTACAGCGATCGCGTCGTGAAACGACTTGGCTTTAGCCGTGTCGGTTCGCAATGGAAAATTACCGAGGAGCAGGTATTATCCGCACTATGAAAAGATTTTTAACATTCCTGCTGGTGCTGGGGCTTCACAGTAGCCTGTTTGCGGGTGATCCACCCGGGAATCGATACGAGCAAAGCCTCCTCGAAACGATCAAGGAAATTCAAAGCCTCGATCATGAACAGGCCTTGAACAGTACCCGTGACCTTATTAAAGAATATCCGCACAGCCGTCTCGGACATATGCTTTACGCAGACCTGTTACTGGCCAAGGCCGAACCCTTGACTGAAATCGGCTCTGGCATTGGAACCGATCGTGCGATGCAGGACTTCCGCGACGAAATACGACAGCGCTGGCAACACGATTCCAGCGAGGCGCATCAGAACCTGTACCCGGACAACATATTGTTTGTGGCCGATGATCAACCCTACGTCATTCTCGTTGATCAACAGAGCTCGCGCGTTTACGTCTACCGCAACGAGGGTGGCGATCTGCGGCTTGAAACCGATTATTTCATCACCATAGGCTTAAAAGGTTACGGCAAGCAAAAACGCGGCGATCAAAAAACCCCGATCGGAATCTACCACGTAACCCGTTACATCGATGGTATGGAGTTACCCGATTTATATGGCGAGGGTGCCTTTCCAATCAACTATCCAAACGCCTGGGATGTACGCAAGCAACGCACCGGCGGTGGCATCTGGATTCATGGTACCCCGTCATACACCTATAACCGTTCGCCGAGGGCCAGCAATGGCTGCATCGTGGTCAGCAACCCTGATTTTCTGCATATCGACAACTACATTCAACCCGCCCTGCACACCCCGGTTGTAGTCGCGGAACAGGTGAACTGGGTTAATCGCGAACAGTGGCAGGCCAAGCGCCGGGAAGTCATGCAACTGTTATCCAGCTGGCTTATTGACTGGGAAAGCCTCGATCACGAAAGATACCGTCGCCACTATTCACAATCCGAACTGGACGCTTACGGGCGTGACTTTGCCAGCTGGGATAGTCACAAGCGCTGGGTCAACCGCAACAAGACCCGGATCGAGGTCGAATACAGCCAACTCAATATCTTTAACTATCCCGGTGAAGACAAGCTGATGCTAATGCAGTTTGTACAGGACTATCGCAGTAACAACCTGAATGTCGAATCCCCGAAGGAGCTTTTCTGGCGCAAGACGAACGCCAACTGGCAGATCGTCTACGAGGGAAACCGCACTTTTCCGACAACCGACAACACCGTCGTCAAAAACTAGCTCGAGAACCCAGCATGCCCGCAGCGCAGGAACTCGCGACCCATATCGTCGACCTGCTGGATTCGTTCGGGCCCTGCGAAGCCAGGCGCATGTTTGGTGGTTTCGGCATTTTTCACCAGGGATTGATGTTTGGTTTAATTGCCGACGGCAGTCTCTATCTCAAGGCTGATGACAAAACCCGCGAACTGTTTTTGGCCGAGGGCTCTGAGGCATTCAGCTACTATAAGAAAGAAAAGGAATACCGCCTTTCCTACTACCTTGCACCCGAGGAGTTTTTTGAAGACCCGGAAGCCTGCCTGCACTGGGCAAGGCTCGCATTCGACACCGCTTTGCGAAACCCACACAAAAAATATAAAAGGCAGAAAGCATGATTGAATGGATAGCCATGGCCATAATTATTGCGATAATCGTTTACACCATTGCCATTTACAATTACCTGGTGCGTGACCGTCAACGCACGCGTGCCGGCTGGAGCGATATCGAGGTGCAACTCAAGCGCCGACACGATTTGATTCCGAAGTTAGTCGACGCGGTAAAGCAATACGCGGCTTACGAGCAGGCGACGCTCGACCAGGTCACCATGCTGCGTAACAAGGCTGGCAATCCACGTGGGGTCGAACAGCAGGGTGAACTGGAAAACAATATCTCTCGAAGCCTGGTGTCGATTTTCGCGCTGCAGGAAGCCTACCCCGAACTCAAGGCAAACCAAAGTTTCCTGCAGTTACAAACCGACATCAGTGCCGTCGAAGCCGACATCCAGTTTGCGCGGCGTTACTACAACGGTGCGGTCAGAAACCTGAATACCCGGATCGAAAGTTTCCCTGACCTGGTGGTCGCTCGCCTGTTTAATTACGAGCCCGCCCAGTACTTCGAATTCGAGGAAATCGGGCCATGACCCTTTTGCGCGGACTGCTTGGATCACTGCTACTGTCGCTGCCTTTCACCTGCCTGGCAGAAGAATATATCGAGTCTTTTCACAGCGATATCGAAGTGCGTCTTAACGGTGATTTAAATGTGACCGAAACTATCGTCGTCAGGGCCGAGGGTAAATCCATCCGACGCGGAATTTACCGTGATTTTCCAACCCGATACCAGAATGCGCAGGGTGACAGTGTGTCGATCGGCTTCGAGGTCCTGTCAGTGCAACGCGATGGCAGCACTGAACCCTATCACATCAAGAATCGATCTAATGGTAAGCGGATATATATCGGCGATAAGAATGTGACACTGTCGCCCGGTTTCTATGAATATCAAATTAA
>JARFPR010000545.1 GCA_029288195.1 Gammaproteobacteria bacterium
CAATTCGGGCATTCGCGTTAAACCGTGGAATTATTCTGCCGCCAGAGAGTAATCGAAGGTACTGGTCTTGAAAAGCAAATGTTTCAAGCCAGGTGTTCAAACAGCTTTATCCTGGGGCTGCAGCGGCTAAACTTCCTTGCGCGCCTTCCATAACTCCCAGGCCAGCCGGGCCCTGACGCCGATGCCGAGTAAGGGCCGGATCGGCAACAGGTTGGGTTCCCCCAGGCTTTGCATGTATCCAATCAGTTCGTTGTCGATGCCACAGGCCATGTCGGCGGCAAGCATGCCGCCTGCAGTACCCTTGGTAACCCCGACCGCATTCTGACAAACCGAGGTGTAGACGTTATCCGCAAGTCGGCCAAAACCCGGTGAACCGTTTTGCGACAGGCAGATAAATCCGGTCCAGGTGTATTCCATGTTGACCTCGGGCAGCATTGGAAAACGTTCGTCGAACAGGCGTTTATGGCGGCGTGCAATTTCAGCCTGGTAGGAAGCCGCTTCGCGCATCGACGGGTTATAGTAAATATTGTTGCGAATCAGAATGCGGTGATCATTGGTGAAGCGCATGGTGATCGAGGCAAACGCGTTTGCCGGCGTGACCCCCCAGTTGTCTTCGCAGCCAATGGCCTCGCGTTCTTCGCCTGTTAGCTGCCTGCTCAGGCTGGCATTGGCCGCAAACGGCAGCAGCCGGCGTTGGTAAAAACCAAACTTTTCGGCGAAGGCGTTGACACCCAGAATCAGCTGCTTTGCCTCGATCGCTCCAGCCGGCGTTGTCACCTTGATATCCGTGCCGGTGTCGAGACCCATGACCGGGGTGTTCTCATAAACCGTTACATTCTCGGGCATGTTATCGGCGAGGCCTCGCACCAGCGCGGCGGGATTGAGCAACCGGCAACCCGGGGTATAAACCGCCGCCTTGAAGTGGGTAGTACCGAGACGCTTATCCAGATCCGCCTTGTCGATCCAGGTGAAGGATTCATCGAGTGCCTCGAGTTCACGCGCGAACGGCTCGAGCATGTCGCGGACTCCCTGGTCGGAACTCGCGGTTTGATACTTGCCCGGTTGACTCCAGTCACAATCGATACCGTAGCGATCGATCTGGGTTTCGTGGTAGGCGATCGCGGCGCGTGCCAGCGCCATGTAGCGATGTGAGCCCTCGAGTTCATCCATCGAGCTACCGACCACATGCGGCAAATCGATCGCAAATCCCGAATTACGTCCCGAGGCGTTCTCTCCAACTTCACCGGCATCGATCAGTGCGATAGTATCGACGGGTCGATTCTCGGCGAGGCGGCGAGCCGCGGCCAGGCCTGCATAGCCGGCGCCGATAACCACCCAGTCAAACTTGCGCGACTCGGCCAGCGCCGGATGAGGGGTTCGTGGCGGCAGGATGTGGCTCCAGCCATTGGTATCGTCGTTTACCGGTAGCTGGGAAACCTGTTGGCTGGTCATTCGACTTGATGCCAGTTGGACGGGTGTATCGCGAAATGAATCAACGCCGACTCGGCTTCATAGATCAGTTCGGTACCCTTTGGTAACCAGATACAGTCCCGGGCTTTGAGTTCGTGCATCTCTTCGTTCGCATGCAGTTTGAGTACGCCATCAAACACGGTCAGCACTTCATCATACTGGAGGGTCCACGGAATTCGTGCGTTAGTCAGCTTGCCCCACCCCGTACCCAACTCGGTACCATCCTCAACGCCGCAAATCCCCGACACCTCGGCCATTTCGCCGTATTCGAAACGCGGCACAAACTCAAGCGCATCGAAACGCTGTAAGCGCACCGGCGCCTTTTCACTCGCCATATCGTTTTCTCATATTGCAATAAACATACAGTTCTGTATATTTAAACATACATACCTGTATGGGATCAACAATGCCAGATACCAGCCTACTCGAAGAGATCGCGAATCGCGGAATTGCGAATACGGACCGCAAACAGCTGCAGAGAATCGACTGGTTGCTGAGTGCGCTTGAGATCTTCGTCGCGGAGGGCATCGATGCGGTCCGGATTACGCGACTGGCACAGGACCTCGGTGTAACCCGTGGCAGCTTTTACTGGCATTTCGAGAACCGGGAAGACCTGATCGAGGCATTGGTGAGTTACTGGAAAGACAAGAATACGAGGGCCGTTACCGAATCGGTCGCCAATGCGTCGAACCTTGCGGAGGGGATTTTCCGTTTTTTTGAAACCTGTATCGACGCCGCGCTATTCGACCCGAGACTGGACCTTGCGTTACGGGAATGGGCACGGCGATCCAGCGAGGTTCGTAGCATGGTGGATATTGAGGATGAAGCTCGTATTTCCTCGCTATGCGAATTTTTCACCCGCTTTGGATACGCAATGCCGGATGCGCTGATTCGTGCGCGCGTTCTCTACTATTCCCAGATAGGATTTTATGCACTCGAAGTAAAGGAACCCCTGACAACCCGGTTGGGTTATACCGCAGCCTATTTCGAATGTTTTACCGGCCAGCAGCTCAATCCTTTAGACGCCGAAAATTTTCGTAACTACATTCTCGAGACTTATGGAGACAAGCTGACATGAGCAGAAGATCCCGACGCGGCAGACATCACGGCGTGGCCGACACATCGCATCAACGCCAGGTTAGCTACCGTAATCTGAAAAATCCCCTACTCAGGCAACCCGCCTTCAGCCAGGACCGACTCGAGGCCATTCATGACACAGCGCTGCGCGTTATCCAGGAGCTTGGCATCAAGGTGCTTAACGACGAAGCCCGACGCTATTACAAGCAGGCCGGTGCCAGTGTCGACGAAGAGTCGCAAATGGTAAAAATTGATCGCGCGCTGGTCACCTCGGCCCTCGAGTCAGCACCGAGTGAGTTTGTCCTTCACGGCAGATCACCCAAGTTCGATGTCAGCATGGGCGGGGACAATGTCGCGTTCGTTTCCGTTGGCGGTGCGCCGCATATTTCTGATCTCGATCACGGCAAGCGTCCGGCAACCCTCGAGGATACGCGTAACATCATCAAGCTATGCGAGCACTTCGACGTGATACACCTGCAGTCACCTAACGTCGAGTCGCAGGACATTCCGGTTCATCTGCGTCATTATCGAACTACTGAAAGTCAGCTCAGCCTGAGTCAGAAGCCATTTTTTATCTTTGCGCGTGGCTCAGGACAGGTAGAGGATGCCTTTGCAATGACCCGTATTGCCTATGGTCTGAGCCAGGAAGAATTCGAGGCCAGGCCCTGTTGCTATACCGTGATCAACACCAATTCACCTCGTCAGCTCGACATACCGATGTGCCAGGGCATCATCGATTTTGCCCGGTCCGGCCAGGTATCGGTGATAACCCCGTTTACCCTTGCCGGCGCGATGGCCCCCGTGACCATGCCCGGAGCACTGGTGCTGCAACATGCCGAGGCGCTCGCCGGGATAGTATTGTCACAAATCGTCCGCCCGGGCGCCCCGGTCATATATGGATCGTTTACTTCCAACGTTGATATGAAATCGGGCTCACCGGCCTTCGGCACCCCCGAGTTCGTGCAGGCGGCTTTCGGCGCCGGCCAGCTGGCGCGCCATATCAAGCTTCCCTGGCGCGGTTCGGCAGCGACTGCATCCAATGCCCCGGATGAACAGGCGGTATACGAATACCTGATGTCGGCCTGGGGCAGTATCCTCGGCGGAGTCAATATGATGGTGCACGCGGCCGGATGGCTCGAGGGCGGCCTCACAGGTTCGATGGAAAAGCTCATTCTCGATATCGAGATGCTGCAAATCTTCGCTGAGATTTTCAACCCGCTTAACAGCGACGATGCGGAGCTCGCTTACGAAGCCATTGCCAGCGTCGAACCGGGCAGTCATTTTTTCGGTTGTGAACACACCCTGGAACGTTATCAAACCGCATTTTACGAACCACTGGTCTCGGACTGGAGCAATTTCGGCCAGTGGACCGACAGCGGCAGCAAGACCGCGACACAACGCGCTAACGGCATCTGGAAGAAAATTCTGCAGGAATATGAAGCACCCGCACTGGACGCAGCGCGCCTGGAGGAATTAGCGGAGTTTATCGAGCGGCGCAGCGCCGAGGGCGGCGCAGCAGTTGCCTGAAGTTAAAGGTTGCGGGATTTTCCCCGCGCCTGGGTGAATTCATAGGACTCTTGCGGAACCTTGCGCGCACTGGCCTTTCTGAATTCGAGATCGGGAATTTCGGTAATCGGACGTTGCGGTCGCAATTTGTAGAAAGAGGTGCTTGCGTGTTCAAGCGAAGTCTTATGATCGCGTGGATTTCGGCGCGCCCAGAATTCTATTTCCAGCAATAGTGGTTGGCCGCTCTGGTAGGCCTCGGCAGCAAATTTTTCGATATCTTCTACCGTGGCAACACTGTGAAACTCGCCTTTGTATGCAACGCCGGTTACGGTTTTAACATCGAGCAGGTAGGGAACCACGTACGGACCGTTAACAACGATCGATTTCTGCGAACTCGCAATATGCGCTTTGTGGGCGGGTCCCATACTGTGAACCTTGGTAATGACAGGGCGTTTGAACTGTCCCCGATCACCATCTGCATCAGCCCACATTTCGAGCGTCATACCGAGGTATCCGTCATACTCGTCAGGTTCCGGGGTCGCATCGGCCGTCCAGCCTTCACCAAGGGTGATATTAACAGTTTGATGTTCGCCCTCACGGATCAGAGCCAGTGCGAGTGTCTCCCCTACCCGGTGTTGTCCAATCATCCTGATCGCCTGCTCGGTACCGGTTACTTCTGCATCATTGATCCGGTAGATGACATCATGCAGGAAAATTTGTCCCGAGCCCGGACCTTCCTCCGGTGTACTGGTGACTACCAGCGCACCTCCACCACCTGGCACATCAAAGACTTCCGCCTCATCCGGAGTCAGCGCGGCAACAATATCGGTTAAGCCTGCATCACCCCAGCTCGGTGGGCCCTGGCGCAACTCGGCCACCACCTGTTTCACCAGGTTGATTGGTACTGCAAAGCCAACTCCGACATTGGCGCCAAAGCGCGTGGTTTCGATAGCCGTGTTAATTCCGATCACGTTACCCTTGCGGTTAAACAGTGCACCGCCCGAATTACCTGGGTTGATCGCCGCATCGGTTTGCAGATAAGGCGTTGTGCCCTCGCGATAACGTTCCGTATGCGAAATGATGCCTCTGCTGATCGAATCGGGATTTCGTCCAAGCGGGTTACCAACCGCGAAAGTTTCATCGCCCGGTTGCAAACGATCCGAGTCACCAAGCGTCGCCGCGGGTAAACCCTCGCAATGATCGAGCTGCAGAATCGCGACGTCCGAACGGGGAGTAGCATTGATCACCGTGGCCTGAATACCTTCGGTACGATCCCAACCTCTCGGGAATACCTCGACTATTGCGGCGTCGGAGATAACGTGTTGATTAGTCCAGACTTCACAGGTTCTGGATGAAACCAGGAAGCCGGAGCCGTTGTTGATTTCCCAAACCGTATCGCCAAACTTGTCGACGGTCACATGAGACATGGTACGAATGGATACCGAAACATCGAGCATCCTGTCGGTATCGATCTTGTCATGCTTTTCGAGTGCGTGCATGCCCAGCGGAACCATGCTGGCAAATAATCCCAGCACGGCAAATCGCCACAAAATCGTACCATTCCAGTTCATGCTCACCTCGTTTAAATTAGGTAATGTCCCGATGGTTACGTTTTTTATATAGCTTTTTTAATGCCGTTTTTATTAGAAGCTGCAATATTCAGGCCAATGCCTGTCAACAGTTTCATTAATATATATAGCAGATAAGGGGTAATATTCAGAAATTCCCGTCAGCCATGTATTTTATCCTGATAAGCGGTCAATAATCCCTGGCTGTAGTATCCGAAAACCGCCCATAATTTAGTCAAAAACCTACCGAATAATATCTATACCAACCGCGTTTCATCGACCGTTCTTAGCTTGGGAGCGGAAATTTATCTAGCGATAATTTGCGGCAAACCTAATTCAGGTCGAGGCTGTACTTGACGACGCGGTCATTGCCCGAATCGGATAACCAGAGTTCCGAACCCCTCACTTCGACACCTTCGGGCGTCCTGAATCGATTCACCCCCTTAGCCGGCGAACCGTTTCCCAGCACGTGCAATAACTTGCCGTCGGCGCCAATAAATTTAACCACATGGTTGTTCTTATCGGCAGCAATGATGATTCCGTTGGCAGTCAAATCGAGGTAGCGAACCCCGTTAAAGTCGTATTCCTTGCGTCCCAGCTCGGCTTTGATCTCGAGATCGGGGGATAGCAACAGCATGCGGCTGTTACCTGCATCCGCAAGCCAGATATTGCCATCTTTACCCAACTCGAGATCATGCGGTGAAGCAAGCCCGGTCATTTCATCGACGACGCGCCCGTCCCGATAGGCAACGACATTGCCCGACCAGGCGCCGGCGACATAAACCAGCCCATTCGGATGAATCAGTACGCCTTCCGGTCCGCGAATGCGTTCGCTGAGCTCGCCGACCAGGGTCGCAATGGTGCCATCGATTTCGTAAATGGTGACACGATTATTGTGCGTATCAGCGACGTAAGCCCTCCCCTGGCCATCAAAATCGACGTCATGAGTGCCGGACTGATGGTCAGAACCAAACTCTGCCAACAGTTCGAGCGATTCCGGATCGAGAATTGCAATACGATTATTACCGACATCCGAGACAAATAAATACTTGCCGTCCGGTGTCAACTTGAGGTCATGGGGGTTATCCAGTTGGGCTTTACTGGCCCCGACGAAGCTCAGCATGACTTCCGCGGCAATTACCACGTTTACCGAAAGCACGAGCAATATCGTGAAAATGAATCTTGTAATCATTGAGTGTAAATTAACCGTTTGTAAAGGAGCTCGCAAGAGATGACATAGAATTCTTCGGGTAGTCAATTATTCCGGCATTGCATGACACATTTGTCCACACCAGTATCGTTCGCCTGGAGAATTGTCACCTGCCAGAACTGGCGCCACTCAATATTCTGCGGCAGGCTGCCGTCAGCGAATAAGCCTTTCGCCACAGACAGATTAGTGACTGCGACTTTGGTCCTTTAATCGTCCAACCGCGAAATCCAGTCGCTCGATTACCGCATCGGTTTCAACCAGGTCCATAACGCCCGGTGCTTCGATTCGAGTACCCCAACGAAGTTCCTGCGGACTCTTTCCCCTGAAGTGCTGTGCCGCCTCGGTAAATTTATCAACGCAGAGATCGAGCGAGTGGTAGGGCCCGCTGCGCAGCGACCAGGTACTGGCATGTAAACCGATAACCGCGGTCCCCAGCGCATTGGCCAGGTGAGCCGGCCCGGCATCAGGACTTAACACAAGATCGGCACGTTGCAACAGTGCTGCCAGCTGTGGCAGGGTATCCTTGCCGATCAGGTTAATCGGCTGATTTTTCATTGCCTGCTGTATCGCCTCGCCGGTCGCTGTTTCCAGTTCGGTCGGCCCCCCGGATAAGACCACCGCCATATCATGATGCACTATCGCATGGTCCGCCACAGCGGCATAGTGATCCGCGTGCCAGTTACGAGACGGATGACTCGAACAGGGAGAGATCAACAGGATTTGTTTTCCGACGGGCAGCGTCGAATCCACAAACGCCTTCGCCTCGTCGCTAACTGGAAAGTCCCACACGGGCTCGGGCGCATCCAGGCCGATCGTGCGGGCAAAGGATAAATGGCCCTGGACCTGGTGCTCCTGTCGTGTTTCGGGTATCGAATGGGTCATAAAGAATCGATGAAAATCGCGCGCCCGGTATTTATCCCAGCCCAGCTTGATGCCGGCTTTGACGCAGGCGCCGGTAAGGTTTGCCCGTGCCGAGGTTTGCATCTGCAACATGACATCAAAACTTTCACCGGCAAGCTCCCGCCTCAGTTTCAGGTAAGCACCCCAGCCTCCTTTCTTGTCGAGCACGATAAAACGTACGCCTTCGAGACAGGATAACAA
The DNA here is from genome assembly GCA_029288195.1 of Gammaproteobacteria bacterium. Lineage (GTDB taxonomy): Bacteria > Pseudomonadota > Gammaproteobacteria. Next base: position 7,933 of record JARFPR010000545.1, read on the forward strand.
CTTGTATTCGAGCGCTGCACAAATCCAGGTTACCCGGGTCTGTGGCCAGCTGCGCTGGATTGCACGCAGCACCGGAACCGCGTGGGTAACATCACCGAGCGCCGACAGGCGCACAATACAGATATTTTGAGGAGCGCTTTTTAACGGCAGCATCAGGCCGGGACCCGACGGTTAACGTGGCGGAGATTCAGCGAATTCAAAGCTAAAGAGTACCCGTTGGCCAAGCGTGCTATTTATTACCTGGCTCAGTGG
>JARFPR010000010.1 GCA_029288195.1 Gammaproteobacteria bacterium
CATTACCTGTATGCGACAAATCAGCAAAATCGACTGGACATACCCGACAATTAACATAATGATTGCAGCTCGTTTTCAGGTGCGTGGAAACACGAGAATCGGGAAACTCGCGAAAATCGAGTACTGCCCCCGCAACGGTAAAGAAGCCTGACCTGCTTCCAAGTCCGGAGACCGGCCTGAAAGTGACTTAAAACAAGACCAGAATTACGGGTGGTAATTCTCACAGCTTGTCGCGTTGCTTCAACTTCCCGCCGACTGTGTGTGTCTCTCTAGTCCAGGGGAACCACATGAAATCCTCACATTTGATTATGGCTGGTGCCTGCGTGCTCATGCTGCCGCTCAGCAGTTTCGCCGACCTCGGTCCTATCGTAATCACCCCGACCCGAACCGAGCAGGCACAAAACAATTCCAGCGCCACGGTTTACCTACTTACAGCCGATCAGATCGAGTCAAGCGGAGTCTCTACCACCAGCGAGATATTACGTGGCATTCCGGGAATTCAGGTCGATGATCTGTTCGGCAATGGCAGCCAGGTAAACATCAGCGTACGCGGATTTTCATCGACCGCGAACGCAAATACCCTGGTCCTGGTAAATGGACGTCGTCTGAATTACAGCGATACTGCCTCACCAGATTTGCATCATATTCTCCCCAGGGATATCGAACGCATTGAAGTACTGGTTGGCAGTGCCGGCAGTCTCTATGGCGATCAGGCCGTTGGTGGGGTCATCAATATCATCACTAAAAAGTCGGTCGACAATTTCCACCAGGTTAGTACGCGAGTCGGCAGCTTCGACTACCGCGGCATCGATTTCAGCTCTTCACGACGCCTCGCGCCATCGCTAGCCTATCGCCTGTCTGCCGGCACTTTCGAAGCCGATCATTACCGCGATCACAGCGCCGAGGAAAACGCCAGTTTCAGCGGCGTGCTGGAATACGACAAGGATGCCAATAGTTTTTTTATCGAGTTACAGGAAATCAATAACGACCTGGAATTACCCGGGGCACTGCTTGAAGACGAGTTCAAAGACGACCCGACCCAGATAAATCCTGCTTTTAGCAATGATTTTCGCAACGAGGACACCCGTGTTTTCAGAATGGGATACGCAGGCGATTTTGGCGCACATCGTTTCAGCATCGACGCAACTCGACGTAATACCGATGCGGAAATTTTTCAAAGTTTCCGTGATAATCCGAGTGAGACCGCAGGTTTTGACGACCGCGAAAACAATAGTATCAATCCCAAGTTGTCCGGCAGCTTATTTACCGGGATCGAAATCCCCTACGTGGGTGGTATCGACCTTGAAGAGGTAGACTATGCGCTCGAAATACCTTTCGTGTTTTTTGGTTTACCCGGGGAGACAACCTCCAGTAACGAACAGGAAAGCAAGAGCCTTTATTTTCAGATCAATCCCAGGCTTTCCGAAATGGCACAGCTGACTTTTGGTATGCGACGTACCGATGTAGAAAACGACTTTATCGACGGTACCGCATACCCGGATGGAGGTGACTATGATGACGATATCACCGTGGCCGAGCTAGGCTTAGCCTATTATGTCGACCAGCAAACCCGGATTACGGCTCGCCTGGATCAAAATTTCCGTTTTGCCAAGGTCAACGAGCTCGCCCTGGCTGCCGCCGGAGATATCCTCGACACGCAAACCGGCGACTCCTTCGAGATTGGACTCGACCTCACTCGCGGCAATACTCAAGTGATCGTATCGATTTATCGACTTGACCTGGAAGACGAGATTGAATTCGATCCCACGGTCGGGCCCGATTTTGGGTTTGGGCCGACCGGCCTTAACGTAAACCTGGATAAAACCCGCCGCGATGGATTGACCTTATCATTATTCAGTCAGCTAAGTGATAGGTTTGGCCTTAATACAGAAATCGGTATTGTTGACGCGGAGTTCAGGTCGGGCACCTTCAAAGGCAAGAATATCTCAGGCGTTTCGGATGCCATTGCCAAGCTGCGGGGTGATTACCGGATAAACGATTCTTTTATGACGTACCTGGAATATAATTACAGTTCTCCGAGGTACGCGCAGGGAGACAATGCCAACGAGTTTGGCAAAATCAGGTCGATCACGGTATACAACGCGGGTATTGTTTACCAATACAAGGCGTGGGAGGTAAACTTCAGGGTCAATAACCTCGCAGATGAGGAATACGCTGAATTTGTCACCAATAACGGATTCGGGGCCGCCTACCAGCCAAGCCCGGAGCGTAATTTCATGATAACCGCAGGCTACAGCTTCGAATAATGGGAAACCGACTGACAAAAGTGTATACCCGAACCGGGGACCAGGGCACCACCGGACTGGCCGACGGCAGCAGGTTGGATAAAAATGATCCACGCGTGCATTGTATGGGCGAGATTGACGAGCTCAACGCCTGCATTGGTTTAGCGCTGAGCCTGCTCGAGGATGGACCCGCACAACAAGTCCTGTTCGCCGTGCAGCATGACCTGTTTGATGTAGGAGCTGAACTGTGCCAACCCGGTAAACATCTGATAACCGACGAATACGTGGAAGGCCTGGAAACCAGCGCTGACGAGTTCAACGCCAACCTGAGTGAACTCAAGGAGTTCATTCTACCCGGAGGTTCGCAAGCGGTCGCCAATTTACAGCATGCACGAACGGTATGTCGGCGCGTGGAACGCTCGCTGGTCACCTTGAGCGAAGCCCAAACCGTAAATCCGATGACCACGCGCTACATAAATCGGCTCTCGGACCTGTTATTCATTCTTGCACGGGCGCAGGCATTTGATGAAGGTACTGGAGAGGTTTACTGGAACTCGAAGTACTCGCGACTGAATCGCGGCAAATAAACGATGCCCTGCCTGCGCCGGTCGTTAGCGTCGTAACTCGACCGTGACGCGCCGATTGGCGGCCAACGCTTTCTTTTTACTGCTCCTGTATACCGGTCTTTGTTCGCCTGCATAGTCTACCCGCAGAAGCTTCGAATCGATCCCGCGAGCGATCAACAAATCGTAAACATACCAGGCGCGACGCTCGGACAGGCCATCGTTGTAACAGGCCGGCCCGGTATTGTCGGTATGCCCGGTAACCACAATTTCGGATATCGCGTTATCGATCTTCAGGTAGTTGAACATTTTGGTAAACGCCGACCCTTCTTGCCTTAGGCTGGCAAATTCATTATCCGGTTCGAAGTGAATACTGCTGACTCGCACGTCTTCAAAGTTATCGTCGTACAGCTGCGCTACACATTGCTCGAATTCAGATACCACCGCACCAAACCTGACCGTCGATAACGATGCCATCAGCGGATTCTCATCATAAAACAGGAAACCAGGCTGGTAACCCTCACGCAATTCGTAGTAGATCTGCTCGGCAACCGCAGACGGTATTTTAAACATTCGTTTTCGGCCACTGGTCTCGAAACGGGCCAGAACGGGGCGGGTTTTGCTGGCATTCCAGGTGTTAGCCTCGGAACGCAGTTCGACATTAATACCTTTGACAAACTTGTGCTGGGTGTTTAATTCCAGGCGCAATGCACGCCCTGCTTCCTGGGTAAACGTAGCGCTGCCAAAGCGTGGAATTTGATGCTCAATCTGGCAGCTGGTCACGCTGTTCTGGGTCAGGGTCCACTTTGAAGTATCCATCGATGCGAGATAACGGCGCTCGAGCGCCTGCGCATTTGCGCACAGACTCAACACGAGAATGAATAACAGGCTTTTTAGGAACTTCATCATCAACCATGCGGGATCGAGAAACTAACGCTTATATCGGCGCTATTGGATTATTCTTGAATCCTAGTTGAGCTGCAGAAACTCAAGCGCAAGGCTAGCAAAGGCTTGCGGATTTTCGGCATGTAGCCAATGTCCTGCATCCTCGATGGTTTTAATCGTCGAACGACTGAAATGCTGGTCGATGACTTCGATCTCGGCATCGCCGATGTAGTCAGACTTGTCACCCCGCAGGAACAGGGCTGGAACATCGACGACCCAATCATCTGGTAGATCAACAAACCCCGTCAGCCATTCCATATCACGCTGGATAACCCCCCAGTTGACACGCCAACGCCAGGCACCGGATTCACGCACCAGGTTTTGTAGTAAAAACGCTCGCAGCTGGTCTTGCGGAATATTTGGACGCAGTAACTGATCGGCTTGCGCACGCGATTCGATCTGGTTCAAGCGAAGTGACAGGATCGGATCGATCAGGTCGTCGTAATGGTGAAAATAGTTAACCGGCGCTATATCAGCGACGATCATTGCCGCGAAAAGATCCGGATTCTGCTGCGCAAGCGTCATCGCAACCTTGCCGCCCATGCTATGACCCAGGACGTAACAATTCTCGATGTTTTGTCGATGCAACAATTGCTCAACATC
>JARFPR010000030.1 GCA_029288195.1 Gammaproteobacteria bacterium
CGCCCTGCTCATCGATGACATCCAGTTTCTCGCCGACAAAAACCGCTCGCAGGAAGAATTTTTCCACACCTTCAATTCCCTTTACGAGGCGCGAGCCCAGATGGTCATTACCTGTGATCGATTTCCAAAAGAGATTGAAGGACTCGAAGATCGAATTCAATCCCGCCTGGGATGGGGACTCGCGGTCGATATCAAACCTGCCGATCTCGAGACTCGCGTGGCGATCCTGATCAGCAAAGCCGAACAAGCGGATGCAGATGTACCGGATGATGTCGCTTTTTTTATTGCCGAGCGTTTCAAATCGAACATTCGCGAGCTCGAGGGTGCGCTAAAACGGGTGGTTGCACATGCTCGTTTTACCGGTGAACCGATTACCCAGGATTTTGCACGTCAGGCTCTAAGAGAGTTGCTCGCGGTGCAAGACAAGCCCATCACCATCGATAATATACAGAAGCTGGTTGCGGAATATTTCAAAATCCGGGTAGCTGATCTATTATCAAGTCGGCGCAACCGTTCTATTACACGCCCGCGCCAGATAGCGATGGCCCTTTCTAAATCATTGACACGGCATAGTTTGCCCGAGATAGGAAGTGCCTTCGGTGGGCGGGACCACACGACAGTGCTCCATGCTTGCCGTAAAATTGATGAATTACGCGGTGAAGACCGGCGCATTGATGAAGACGTGGAAATCCTGGCGCGCATGCTAAGCAACTAGGAATGGGGATAAGCAGGGTCAGAGGCTGTGGATAAGATGGGTATAAATAAAGGATGCATATTTATCCCGTGGTTATGCACAGTTTAGTCATAAGTAGCAGACAGCTTAATTCCGGGATTTTCCGGCATAAGGCATTGATAAGTAAAGGAATAATCAACTTATCCCGTGAAAGCGTAGTTACTAATAATCACAGTAAATTAGATATATAAATGAAAACAACTATTAAAAGAGAAGACATACTTGGGCCATTACAGCAAGTGATCGGTGCGGTAGAACGAAGACAAACTCTGCCGATACTGGGAAATGTATTGTTTAAGTCAACGGGTGGTGACATAAGCCTGACCGCAACTGATCTCGAAATCGAGATGGTTTCCAGGGTAAATGCCGATAAAAGCGATGACTTTCAGACAACGATCCCGGCGCGAAAACTTCTCGATATCTGTAAGGCCTTACCCGAATCCTCACCGATTAACTTCAATATCGAGGATTCAAGGGTATCACTCACATCGGCTCGCAGCCGCTTTAGCCTGGCATCGCTTTCAGCACGTGATTTTCCCGGGCTAGACGAAATAGAGGAATTGCAGTCTTTTTCCATAGCGCAAAATATTTTTAAGCAATTATTCGATAAAACCTCGTTCGCGATGGCGCAACAAGACGTGCGTTATTACCTGAATGGTATTTTAATGGAGATTTCGTCTGACAAAATTAAACTCGTTGCGACAGACGGACATCGCCTGGCTTTAAGTGAAACCAGCCTGGATACCGGAATGGACGAGGAAAAACAGATTATTATTCCGCGCAAAGCCGTTCTCGAACTCTCGCGTCTACTCGATTCTGGTGATAGTCCGGCGCGGTGTATTTTAAGTCAAAATCATTTTCGGGTTGAAACAGATTCCCTGGTGTTCACCACAAAGCTCATTGATGGGAAATTTCCCGACTACCAACGCGTAATACCGGTTGATGGTAATAAAATACTCGAAGTCGATCGAGAAGTACTAAAGAGTTCGATGAGTAGAATTGCTATATTATCGAACGAGAAATATCGCGGCATTCGACTGACATTAACCAGTGGTAATTTATCGATCCAGGCAAATAATCCAGACCAGGAAGAGGCAGAAGAAGAGCTTCAGGTCGATTACAGCGAGGGAGATGTGGAAATAGGTTTCAATGTGACCTACCTGATCGATGTCCTGACAGTGCTTGATTCTGCTAAGGTCCAGGTTAAATTAAAGGATTCGAACAGTAGTGCAATCATCAGCGACAGCAAGGACGATTCCAGCCTGTACGTAGTTATGCCGATGCGGCTATAGCGATATCTGAGGCCTAATATGGCGATCAGTCAGCTTAGTCTGACGGATTTCAGAAACCTCAAGAGCACGACGCTCGATCTTGATCCGCGACTCAATTTAATCAGTGGCGCCAATGGTTCTGGAAAAACCAGCCTGTTGGAGGCTATTTACGTATTGTGCCAGGCGCATTCTTTTCGTAGCCATCAACTCAGGCAGTGCATTCGATACGATAAGCCGGGCTTTCTATTGTTTGGACGATTCGAAGGATTCAAAGCGGGTCTGGCCAAAAATAATAAAAAACTTGAAATACGGATTGACGGTGAAACGATTAAACGGCGTTCTGAACTGGTCAAAAGGGCGCCGGTAAATATACTCAATGCCGACATATTCCAGTTGATCGAGGGTTCGCCGCAAAAGCGAAGGGCGTTTCTGGATTGGTGCTTGTTTCACGTGGAACCAGATTATGCCGAGCACTGGAGAAAGTTTCAGCATGCATTAAAGCAACGCAATCGACTTTTAAAAAGCCGAAAAGATCTCAAGTTGCTTGATTACTGGGACCAGCATTTGCTCGATCCTTCATTGGAGATCAGCTCAATGCGCCGTGAATACTCTAAAGCCGTTGAAAATATTCTTGTCGGCGTGCTCAACAAAGTATTATCGGGGATACCACTCGAGATTAATTATCAGCAGGGTTGGCCAGTAAATCAGGATCTTGCTGAAGCACTCGGTGGTCACCGAGATGGCGATATCCGGAGTGGTTTTACCAGTGTCGGCATCCACCGTGATGACATAGTTATGACATCTGAGGGTAGAAAAGTGGGTGAAATTTTGTCTCGTGGTCAGAGCAAGCGGGTATGCCTGGCGATGTTACTGGCTGTTCTGAATCTGGTGAATAAAACCCGTAAAAAGCGGATTATTCTGCTGATTGATGACCTTCACTCAGAGCTCGACCGGGAAGCGCAAGATCTCGTCTACGACCAGTTATTAGACATGGATTTGCAGTTGTTTATCAGTAACATAGAAAGTGTCGCGCCAGGCTCTGTCGGGGCAAAAGAATTTAAATTGTTCCACGTGGAACATGGTACAATAAAGCCTCGAAATTTCAGCTAGATCCTTACATGACAAAATACGATTCCTCTAGCATACAAGTGCTAAAAGGCCTCGATGCTGTACGCAAACGGCCCGGGATGTATATAGGCGATACCGATGATGGTACCGGCTTGCATCATATGGTTTTTGAGGCCGTCGATAATTCTATTGACGAGGCGCTTGCCGGCCACTGCTCGGAAATAAAAGTAACTATAAATACCGATGGATCGATCTCGATCAAGGACGATGGCCGCGGCATACCGGTAGATATCCATGAAGAAGAAGGGCGTTCGGCGGCAGAAGTTATCATGACGGTTTTGCACGCCGGTGGAAAATTTGATGATAATTCTTACAAGGTTTCAGGAGGATTACACGGCGTCGGGATTTCAGTCGTCAATGCGCTGTCTGAAACACTGTCGCTGCGTATAAAACGAGAGGGCAAGCTGTATCACCAGGAGTACCGGCTCGGTGAGCCACAGAGCAACCTTGAAGAGGTCAAGGACACTGACCAGACCGGCACGGAACTCCGTTTTCTGCCCAGTCGCGAGATTTTTAGCGATATCGAATTTCATTACGATATCCTGGCGAAACGGCTACGCGAGCTGTCTTTCTTAAACTCGGGTGTGCGCATTCATCTCGTTGACCAACGTAACAATAAGGAAGACACTTTTGAATACGAAGGCGGAATTCGCGCCTTCGTCGAGTATTTGAACAAGAACAAGAATCCGATTCATGAAAAGGCGATAGATATCAACATGGAACTGGATGACGTCGTCGTTGAAGTTTCGATGCAATGGAACGATTCATACCAGGAAAATATATTTTGCTTTACCAATAATATCCCGCAGCGAGACGGCGGCACCCATTTGTCGGGCTTTCGTTCCGCACTGACGCGCACCTTGAACCAATACATGGAGAGCAGCCAGGCGAAAAAGGACAAGCTCAATACCGGCGGTGACGATGCACGGGAAGGCTTAACCGCTGTTTTGTCGGTCAAAATTCCCGACCCCAAGTTTTCCTCGCAAACCAAGGACAAGCTGGTGTCATCGGAAATAAAAGGAATTGTTGAATCGGTAGTTAGTGAACGGCTAAAGGATTTTCTGGAAGAGAATCCAGCCGATGCGCGCGCAATTACAAACAAAATACTAGAGGCGGCAAGAGCACGCGAAGCGGCACGCAAAGCCCGGGAGATGACGCGCCGCAAGGGTGCACTGGATATCGCAGGCTTACCCGGCAAGCTCGCCGATTGCCAGGAAAAGGATCCATCCTTGTCTGAAATATACCTCGTGGAAGGGGATTCAGCCGGTGGGTCGGCAAAACAGGGGCGAAATCGCAAAACTCAGGCAATTTTGCCGCTTAAGGGCAAGATCTTGAATGTCGAGAAAGCGCGTTTTGACAAAATGCTGCAATCAGCAGAAGTCGGAACTTTAATTACCGCGCTGGGTTGTGGAATTGGCCGTGAAGAATTTGATATCGACAAGTTGCGTTATCACCACATTATTATCATGACGGACGCGGATGTCGACGGCTCACATATTCGTACGCTATTGCTAACTTTTTTTTACCGGCAAATGCGCGAATTGGTGGAGCGTGGCCATGTCTATATCGCTCAACCACCGCTCTACAAGGTTAAAAAAGGCAAGCAGGAGCGATATGTTAAAGATGACCGCGAGCTCAATGCTTATCTACTGCAGCTTGCGATAGAAGGAGCCAGTCTGCATCTGACAGCCGATTCACCCGCGATATCTGATTTGGCACTGGAGAATCTCGCCCGTCAATTCATCACGATCCTGGCGATAGTCGAACGTCTGTCACAGCATATTCCAGTCGAAGTGCTGGAAGAACTGGTCGATTTATCGCTCGTTAACGAAGCAATCCTGTTGGATGAAAAGGCGATGGGTGAGTGGGGTGAAACATTGGCGACACGGCTCAATGCGAAAAGCGAGGCATCGGTGTCCTACGCTGTGTCAGTCAAAGGTGACGATAATAGCAACCGCTTCGGGCTGATTATTGACAAGCGCCTGCATGGCCTCAGTAACTCGTGTGAGCTCAGCAGCGAGTTTTTCAATAGTGCCGATTATCAGCCTATCAGCCAGTTTGTCGAACAGGTTGGCGACATGTTTACCGCGGAATCGTATATAAATCGAGGTGAACGTCGACAGGAAGTTAAAAAGTTCAGCGAGGTTTACTACTGGCTGATGCGGGAGGCACGTAAGGGCTTGAACATACAGCGTTACAAGGGCCTTGGCGAAATGAACCCAGACCAGCTTTGGGAAACGACTATGGATCCGGATAACCGGCGATTATTGCAGGTTCGGATCGAAGACGTGATTGCCGCTGACCAGGTGTTTACCACGCTTATGGGTGATCAGGTTGAACCGAGACGGGATTTTATCGAAACCAACGCCCTTAACGTCAATAATCTTGATGTATAGCAACCCCTTGATTTTATTCAAATAATCTCTATATAAGAGTTACATTTTTAAATATTAGGGGCGTAATGCGATGGATAATATTGGCAGTTACATCTTCTGGGGCGTGATTGCGGCACTGGTGATTTATATCATCAGTATTTACAACCATCTAGTTCGAATCAAACACAATGTCTCGAAAGCATGGTCGAATATCGATGTGCTCCTCAAGCAGCGCCACGACGAAATACCAAAACTGGTAGAAACCTGTAAGCAATACATGAAGTTCGAACAGGAAACCCTGGAGAAAGTCATGCAGGCGCGCTCACAGGTTTCAGAAGCGAGACAAAAACAGGATGTTCCAGGGCTGGGTGCCGCCGAGGGCGCGCTGCGCATGGGGCTTGGCCAGCTTTTTGCGCTCGCCGAGGATTATCCGGAATTGCGGGCAAATGAAAATTTCCAGCATTTACAGGCGCGCATCAGCACCCTGGAAAACACCATTGCCGATCGCCGCGAGTTTTACAACGAGTCTGTAAATATCAACAATATCGCTATCGATACCTTCCCGGATCTGATCGTCGCCAGGCTGTTTGGTTTCGGGCCGCGAGATCTGCTTGAATTTGAAGCCGGCGAAATTGCCGATGTCAGCGTAAAAGAGCTATTCGAAACCTGATAACCGGGACCATAGCGCAGTTATGTTTTCCTGGCTCAAGTTTGAAATCCTTGAATTGCCCAGGATCGAGTACCTGGTGATACTCGGCCTGTTGATCGCGGTGTTTGCATTCCTGGTTTATTACTCATTCGGTATTATCAAGCGTTACCGCTTCATGGATGGAACCGCAACCTCCAGAATCAGGTCAGCGCCGCAAGGCCATGTCGAGCTCAAGGGACTGGGCGAATGGATGCCGAATGGCGAAATACACTCGCCGTTTAGCAAGCGCCGGTGCTTATGGTATCACTGCTCAATCGATAAGCGGCATCGATCTGGAAAACGCCTGACCTGGACTAACATCTCGGATGAACGCAGCAGCCACATGTTTCGCCTGGTCGATGACACTGGCGACTGCATCGTAGATCCCGATCATGCACACGTGATACCGGAGATGGATACCACCTGGTACGGGCATAGTACCGAGTACAGCGCGCGTGCCCCGCAAAAACCGTCTAAATTTAATCTCAGTATGGGCAGTTACCGCTTTCGTGAGCGCTTGTTACTGCCAGCCAGCAACCTGTATGCGCTCGGCTGGTTTCGTACCCTGCATAGCAATCCGTCCGACGAGTTTATCGCCAGGCAGGTTGAAGAACTGGTTAAAACCTGGAAATTACAGCCTGCAAGGTATTTGCGTGACTACGATCTGGATCGAAATGGAAAGATTGAGAAACGGGAGTGGAAGGTGATTCGAGCAGCGGCGCGTAAACAGATATTAAACGAGCTGAATAAGCAAAAAAAGGAACACCACGTTATTTCATCTCCCACCAATAGTCGGCAGCCGTATATCCTCTCGGCAAGGACAGAGGAGGACATGGTTACGCTTAAAAAATGGAAAGCCCGATTCTCTATTGCAGGAGCCGTGTTGACTTTTACCGCGGTCGTCACGATGATTTCTATTCGTACACCCTTTTCCATTTGAATGCATTCTCTAGTTGAGTAGACTAGCGGGCTTTAAACGAACCTTATGGCTCAACCTTGACCAATCCGTTACTCGAACCCGGTGCTTTGCCGGCCTTCAGCAAAATAAAACCCGAAATGATCGAGCCGGCTATCAAGCAACTGATTAGTGAAAACCGTAGCGCGATATCACAGTTAACCGAACATCCGCAACCGAGCTGGGACAACCTGATCAAGCCGTTGGAATTGATGGGGGATCGACTCGACAAGGCATGGTCGCCGGTGAGGCATCTTAATTCGGTAAAAAGCAGCCCGGACATGCGGGAGGCGTATAACAAGTGTCTGCCCTTACTGAGTGAGTATTCGACCGAGATCAGTCAGAATCACGACCTGTACCAGGGATATCGTGATATCGCGGCATCTGCGATATTTAACGAATTCAGCCCGGCCCAACAGAAAACCATAACCGATGCATTAAAGCATTTTCGCCTGGGCGGGGTTGAGCTTGAGGGGAAAGACCGGGCCCGTTACCAGCAATTGCAAAAGGATTTATCTGACCTGCAATCCAGGTTCGAAAACAATCTGCTCGATGCCACACAGGCCTGGCAATACCACACCGGGGATGAGGCCGAATTACAGGGACTGCCGCAATACGCCCTGGCAATGCTAAAGCAATTAGCCGAGCAAAAAGAGCTGACAGGCTATCGGGTAACGCTGGATATGCCCTGCTATCTCGCCGTGATCACCTATGCGGATAACCGGGATTTACGCAGGGCCGTTTACGAGGCCTATGCAACGCGTGCATCGGACCAGGGCATCACCGATAAAATCTGGGATAATGCCGCCATAATGGTCGAAATTGTGTCTAAAAGACAGGAAAAAGCCAAGATCCTGGGTTTTAGTCACTATGCCGAGTATTCGCTCGAAACCAAGATGGCGGCAGATGTAAAGCAGGTGGTTGACTTTCTCAACGATCTTGCCCGGCGTTCACAACCAACCGCCATTGATGAAGTTAATGAGCGCCAGGTGTTTGCCGAGTCGTTGGGGTTTATCGGTGAGCTCGAGGCATGGGATTTTGCTTATTACAGTGAAAAGCTTAAACAACATCGCTACCAGATTTCCGATGAAGACTTAAAGCCCTACTTTTCCGAGGGACGGGTTATCAAGGGGCTGTTCGATATCGTCTCCAGGCTTTACCGGGTTGATATATCGAGAATCGAAACCGGTATAGATACCTGGGATGAGACGGTTAGTTTTTACCAGATAGCAAATCAGCAGGGTGAGGTGATCGGGCAGTTCTTCCTCGATCTGTATGCGCGCGAGAACAAGCGTGGCGGAGCCTGGATGGATGAGTGCGTTAATCGCTATCGTATCGATGGCAATATTCAGTTACCCGTTGCCTATCTAACCTGCAATTTGACGCCTCCCCTGGGAGATGAAGCTGCGCTGTTCACCCACGACGAGGTAATTACGCTGTTTCATGAATTTGGCCATGGACTGCACCATATGCTGACCCGGGTGGACGTACCGGATGTAGCCGGAATTAATGGTGTCGAATGGGATGCGGTTGAATTACCGAGTCAATTCATGGAAAACTTTTGCTGGGAACGCGAGGCGCTGAACCTGTTTGCCCGCCATTATCAAACCGATGAACCGTTGCCGGATGGCCTCTATAATCGAATGCGTGACAGCAGGAACTTTCAAAGCGCCTTGCAGATGTTGCGCCAGATAGAGTTTGCCCTGTTTGATATTCGGCTTCATCAACAGCTCGAAATAAACTCGGCTGCGGAGATCCAGGCGATTCTCGACCAGGTTCGATCCGAGGTTGCGGTGGTAAAAACACCGGCCATTAATCGTTTTCAGAACAGTTTTTCACATATTTTTGCAGGCGGGTATGCGGCAGGTTACTATAGCTACAAATGGGCCGAGGTCTTATCCGCCGACGCTTTTGCTGTATTTGAAGAAGAAGGAATATTCAATCCTGAAACCGGGCAAAGATTTCTGCAGTGCGTGCTTGAACAGGGAGGCTCACGTCCCGCAATGGAGTCCTTTCGTTGTTTTCGTGGGCGCGAACCAGAAATCGATGCATTACTAAGGCATAGTGGAATTGGCTAGCTAATGACAAAGAGAATTTTTCTGGGTTTGACCCTGGTGTTTTACTGTGCGCTGGTATCGGCACAGGATACGAGTGATCAGGATACAGACAATCAGTACGTGACCGACCAGTTACGACTATCGCTATACGCGAACGCGAATTCATCGAGCCAGGTTCTCAAGTTACTGCAATCTGGTGATTTACTCAAAATCGAACAGATCCAGGGCCCCTACGCGTTGGTAACCGCGCCTGATGGCACCAAGGGGTGGGTAAAGCGTGGCTTCCTGGTAACCAAGCCGACTTTCAATATATTATATCAGGACGAGCTGAAGAAGACCGAAGGTCTCACTGCAGAAATTGAAAAGTTTTCCAATAGCAAGGCGGTTATCGACCAGTATGAAAAGGATATGGATGAGCTGGTAGGAAAAATCGATCAACTGGAAGAAGACAAACAAACGGCGACCGAATCGATCGCATCATTGCAAAAGGAAGTTGAAGAAAAACAACGCGAAATCGATCTCAAAGACGAGGATAGTGCGCCGGCCTGGTATGTTTTAAGCGATACATTCCAGCGCTACTGGACAATCATAGTTCCGATCATTATTGCCATCATAATTTTGAGCTTCCTGGTAAGCAAAATAGTTATTGAAACCCGCATTAAAAGAAAATTCCACGGCATCAAGATCTGGTAGATGGAATACCGGGATCTGCGAGGTTTTATCGACCAGCTGGAGCAGGGTGGCGAATTAAAACGCATTAACAGGCCGGTCTCCCCTAAGCTTGAAATTACCGAGATTTCCGCCCGGGTTCTGCAGACCGGTGGACCGGCGCTGCTGTTCGAGCAACCTGGCGGCAGCAAGATTCCGTTACTGTCGAACCTGTTTGGTACCGAGCATCGTGTTGCCCTGGCACTTGGAGAAGACAACGCGAATTCGTTACGCGAAATCGGTAAATTATTGGCCTTCTTGAAGGAACCGGCGCCGCCGAAAGGATTCAAAGATGCGATGAAAACGCTGCCAATTTATAAGAAAATCCTCGATATGTCGCCAAAACTCGTTAAAAGCGGCAAATGTCAGGAAATCCAGTTTCACGGTGACGAAGTCGATCTAAACATGTTGCCAATCCAGACCTGTTGGCCAGGCGATGCTGCACCACTGATCACCTGGGGCCTTGTCACCACCCGGGGACCCTCTAAGCAACGCCAAAACCTGGGTATCTACCGCCAGCAATTGATCGGTCGCAACCGCCTGATAATGCGCTGGCTATCGCACCGGGGCGGGGCACTCGATTACCAGGAATGGCGCCAGCAAAAAGGCGACGAACCGTTTCCGGTTTCAGTGGTGCTGGGTTGTGATCCTGCCACTATCCTGGCGGCCGTAACGCCTATACCGGATGCCCTGGCGGAATATGCTTTTGCCGGGCTGTTGCGAGGCTCAAAAACCGAAGTAACGCGTTCGCTGCTTTCAGACCTCGAAATTCCGGCACTGGCGGAAATCGTACTCGAAGGTCATATATATGCCGATGATCTAGCTGCAGAAGGACCCTTTGGCGATCACACCGGCTACTACAACGAGGTCGAAAAATTCCCGGTGTTTACGGTCGAGGCGATGAGCATGCGTAAGAACCCGATATATCACAGTACATATACAGGTCGGCCACCCGATGAACCATCGGTACTCGGGCTCGCGCTTAACGAAGTCTTCATCCCGATACTGCAAAAACAGTTTGCTGAAATTGTCGATTTTTATTTACCCGCGGAAGGATGCTCCTATCGGGTTGCGATCGTCAGCATCAAAAAACAGTACCCCGGCCATGCCAAGCGCGTCATGATGGGTGTCTGGTCGTTTTTGCGCCAGTTCATGTATACCACGTTTGTCATCGTGGTCGACGATGACATCGACGCGCGCAGCTGGGAAGATGTTATCTGGGCTATTTCAACACGCACCGATCCGGCGCGCGATATTACATTGGTTGAAAATACACCCATTGATTATCTCGATTTTGCGTCCCCGGTATCTGGCCTCGGGTCAAAAATGGGGCTCGATGCGACCAACAAGCTGGCTGGTGAAACTGACCGCGAGTGGGGCGAGCCGATTACCATGTCTCCTGAAATAGTCGACAAGGTAGATCAGATCTGGTCTGAGTTGGGACTCGATTGACGCCAATTTTTGCACCGCTGTAGAAATTCAACGATAATCGAAATTCGGAATAACCAACGGAATCGGAGGGAACATGCGCTCAATCATGGTGTTAAATTCTAAGGGAGGATCGGGAAAAAGTACGGTTGCAACCAGCATAGCAAGCTACTATGCCGCCCAGGGGAGCAAGGTCATGCTGGTGGATCTTGATCCACAGGCCTCCAGCCTTGAGTGGCTGTCGGCACGACCCAGCGGGCGCAGCTCGATAACCGGAGTCGATGGTTCCGCCGGCCATTTCCGCGTGCCCAGGAGCGCCGACTATGTTGTATACGACACGCCGGCCGCGGTTCACGGCAGGGAATTGAGCGACAGTTTACGGCGCGCGCAAAGCATTATTATTCCGGTTCTACCCTCGCCGATTGATATGCGTGCAGCAACTCATTTCATCCAGAAAGTGCTCGATAATGGACGCGTTGCGCGCAAGGAAGCCAGGGTCGCACTGATCGCCAACCGCTGCCGCGAAAATTACAACATCTATCATCAACTCGATACTTACCTGCGCAAGGTCCGTAAAGCACCTTTTATCAGCGTGTTGCGAGAGACCCAGAACTATGTACGTGCCGCGGAACGTGGACTGGGTATTTTTGAGCTCGCACCCTATTCGGTGCGCAAAGATCTGGATCAATGGGAACCGATTATCCGCTGGCTAAACAGCAAGCGCAGTCTGCCGTTGGGCTGAACTCATCCCGGAAACGATTCATCACGTCACGGTATTGCCGTCGGGTGAAAGTTTCGCCTGTGCTGCGCAGCAGTCCGTTCTCGCTGCGGCTCACGAGGCCAATATCCCGATTTCCTATAGTTGTCGCAGCGGGCAATGTGGCTCCTGCATGGGCAAGCTGCGCCAGGGTGAAATTCAGTATCCCGCAGGGCTGCCCGATGCCATTAGCGCAGCTCAGGCTGAAGCAGGTTATGTATTATTTTGCAGCGCATATGCGACTTCGGACCTCACTATCGAACTAATCGAACCTGAATTTCCGCAAGATTAAACTATTGCAGGGCGAGCTCCACCGCCCGATGCGCGTGAATTGCCGTGCTGTCGTAAAGCTTGATGTCGGAGTGCTGCGGTTGCAGCAACAAGCCGATTTCGGTGCATCCCAGAATCACGCCATCGATGTGCTGTTCGCGTAAGCGATCGATGATAGCCAGATAAACCTCGCGTGATTCCGCCTCTATCTGACCCTGGCATAGCTCCTGGTAAATAATGTCATGTACCATCTGCCGGTCATGCAATTCAGGCACCAGCACTTCAATCCCGTAATGTTCGCTGATGCGGTTACGATAAAAATCGAGCTCCATGGTAAAGGCGGTGCCGAGCAACCCGATACGCTCGACACCGTCATCCTTTAAAACTTCTGCCGTGGCATCGGCGATATGCAGTAAAGGAATACTGACGGCCGCACATACATCGTCGGCGACGCGATGCATGGTATTAGTGCCGATCAGGAAAAAGTCCGCGCCGCCGGCTTCCAGTCGACGCGCCGCATCGATCAGCACGTCTGTGGCCCCATCCCAATCTCCCGCGTGTTGCAGCTTTTCGATCGGTGCGAAGTCGACGCTATACATTAGTAACTGCGCCGAATGCAATCCACCCAGGCGTTGTTTGACCGCGTTGTTGATAAGCTGGTAATAAAGCAGACTGCTCTCCCAGCTCATACCGCCAATTAGGCCAATGGTTTTCAATGGATAGCCTTCGCTAGTAAAAATTGCACTATAACAGGTAAACATGCGTAAATTTGACTTTCACATGGCGCTTTCGGCGCAGAAAACCCGGGCTATTTACGAGGGTCAGGCGCGTTACATCCTGGTCGAAACGGATGGCGGGTTAAAGTTGCAGCTACCCGCTGCCAACTTTTACAAGTATGTTACGGCGGACGGAATCCAGGGTCGATTCAGCGTTAAAGTAGACAGCGATAACAAACTCATCGAGATGCAGAAAGTTTAGTTTTCGCTTTTACGCTGCGCCTGCTTGGCTGCAAGCTTAGTTGCTTTACGTTGCCTGGCCTGCTCGGCTGCATCGGCGCCGATATGCTGCTCTCCCCGTGCCCGCGCAAGCCGGACCTGCTTTTCTCGCTCACGAAAACGGCCGCGCTCATTGCTCGATCTGGAATCATGGCAAGCCGGGCAGCTCACGCCCGCCTGGTATTTCTCACTGCTCTTGTCGGCATCGGTAATCGGTCGCCTGCAGGCATGGCACTGGTCGTAGCTACCCTTTTCAAGCGCATGATTGACGCTGACCCGGTTATCGAAGACGAAACATTCACCATGCCACTTAGAATCTGCTTGAGGAACTTCTTCAAGGTACTTCAAAATGCCACCCCGCAAATGGTAGACC